>CAZJJQ010000039.1:0-14567 GCA_964546345.1 uncultured Planctomycetales bacterium | reverse complement strand
GCGTCCATCTCCTTCGGGTCGCGGAACGGGAGACGACCGATGGCGAGTGCGCCGGTCTTGGCGTCGTCGGAGGGCAGAGCGAGCCAGCGATCGGACGGCGTGGCGCCGTTGTAGACCGTGCGCACGTAGGCCGTGGGGATCGTCTCCTCGTCGATGAGGTCGGTCCGGTCGCGGGTGGCGTCCCCGCAGAGGAGGACGAAGCGGAGGCGGGGCAGCCGGCTCCGCGCGGTGACGAGGAAACGTCGGAGGGTGTCCGGGGCGGTGGATCCACCTCCGGAGAGGTCGAAGAGGTCCGAGACCGCAAGCACCGAGGCCTCGATGCCGGTGCGAGTCCGATGATCGGCGAGCCTGCGGGCGCCAGGCAGCAGCGCCTTCGTGGACAGGATCAGCATCTGAGCCTGGCCGGCCGCGCCGAGGCCCGGGCCCGGGTGAGCCTTCCGCGGCCCGTCCATCGCGAGCACCGGATCGAGGCGCACCCGCACGCCGTCCTCGGTGACGAAACGCAGGCCCCGATGGGGCTTCATCGGCGCGGTCATCCGCACCGCATCGATCCAGACGACGCCGCGGTCGTCGCTGACGTCCTGCGCAGGCAGGGGCGGCAGCTCCTCGGTCCAGTCGTAGAGGCGCAGCGAGGTGCCGGGGGGCGGCACCCCCTTCGCCGGCATCGACCAGGAAACGCGCGCACCCGTGTCGGTCTTGACCGCGATGGCCGGACCCAGATCGGTCTCGCCCCAGGTCGCGCGCAGGCGCACGAGGCCCTCGTGGGTGGGCGCGATGTCGACCGCGATCGTGATCGTGGAGTCGTCGACCGGGCCCGGTGCGGGCAGCCCGACGGGAAGATCGACGATGCGTCCCTTCTCCAGTCGCGCGAGGAACCAGTGGGGGACCGCCCGGTCGTAGACTTCCGGCAGCGCCGCCGCGACGTCGCCGAACACGCGGTCGTCGTCCCAGGTGAACCGCTCGACCGCCGTGGCGTCGTCGTCCAGCAGGATCGTCTTGGGATGCGGACCCGGCATCGGGTGGAGCTCTACCGAGGTCGCCCGGCCGTGGGTCCCCATCGCGACGATGGCGATCTCGTCCTCCCCGATCCCGGGGCCCGTCGCCAGGAAGAGCTCGGCACCTCCCAGGGGGGCGACCCACGTCGGGGTCCCGTCCTGCCGCTTGGGGAGCAGGCGGGCGACGTCGGGCTCCTTCAGGCGCAACAGGCCATCGCGGGCGACGGTGACCCGAACGTGCTCCGCCGGCTGCCCGTCGCCGTCGCCCCCCTCCGCCGCCGGTCGACGCACGGCCAGCGTGCCGACCGCGGCGGCCACGAGGGAGAGGAGCGCGAGACGACGGGGGAGGGGGCGCATCGCGGGAGTCTACCGACCGAGGGCGGCTAGGATGGCGCCCCCCCGGCCCCCGCCGCCCCCGACCTCCCTGGAGGGACTGTCCCCCGTGTTCGCCCTCGGTCGTGCCCTTCAGCTCTTCGGGCTGATCCTCTTGCCCGCGGCGCTTCTCTACGGGTTCGACTCGAAGAACCCCCGGGCGCTCTCCGTCGAGATCGGCGCGCTGGCCGTAGGCGGGCTGGTCTTCATGCTGGGCACGAAGCTCGTCCGCTCCCGCGGCGGCACGGTACGTTCAGACGGACTTTGCGGCGGCACGGTACGTTCACCGCGACGCGTCTACCCGGCAGCGACCTCGGCCTCGGGCTTCACGCGGCGCTCGAGGCCCTCGGCGCGCGGGTAGAGCTGGATCGCCTCCTTGATGCAGACGGAGACGCACAGCTTGTCGCACCCCTTGCAGGCGGACGGGTCGACGTTGGCCACGTTGAAGAAGCCGCCGTCCACCTTCACGTAGGAGATGGCGTCGTACGGGCAGATGTCGATGCAGAAGTCGCAGGCCGTGCAGCGCTCGGGGTTCACCACGGCGATGCGGTCGGCGTCGGCGCGCTTCTTGAACCGGGTCGCGACGTTCTGCTCGTAGTCGAGGATGGCCTCGACCGGGCAGACGTAGCCGCAGAGCCCGCAGTCCACGCAGATGTTCTCGTGGATCGTGTGGAGCTCGTTGCGCTTCCCCGTGATGGCGTCCACGGGGCACGCCTTCACGCAGGCGGTGCAGCCGATGCAGGTGTCGATGATCGTGTAGGACATGGATCCTTCGCGCTCGGGTTCGGCCGCAGGCGTGGCGTAGGATACGGCCTCGGCGGCACGACACAACCCTTTCAGGGCGGCCCGGTTCCGCCCGCTCCCCCGAACCGACCCCTCCCCGGAGCCCCCGCATGTCCCCGACGTCGAAGACCCTCGCCGGGCTGGTGGTGCAGCTCCTCCTGGTGGCCTTCGCGGTCTACCTGGGCGTCTCCGACGCAGTCTTCCCGGGCGCACCTCTCGTCGCCCGGGGTGGCATTGCGGCGCTCTGCCTCGTGGTGGCCCTCCTCGTGGGGGAGGTCGCGCGCCTTCGCTCGCACATGGCGGCCCTCCTTCAGGCGCTCCAGTCCACCGCCGCGGCGTCCACCCCGCGCGACGACCGGGCCGCCATCGACATCCTGATCGGGGGCCTCTCGAGCCCCCGGCCCGACGTCGTCGAGAAGGCGCACCGCAACCTGCGGGCGCTCACCAAGCAGGACCTCCCCGCCGATGCCGAGGCCTGGCGCGCATGGTGGGCGGGAGCGCGGAACGGCTGGACGCGCACCGGGCCGGGGGCGGCGTAGAGAGAGCGGGGCGGGCGCCGAGCCACCCGGGGCGGGGTGCGGCCGGGACTTGGGACTCCGGGGGGCGGCGGGGGCCGGACCCGGGTAGGTCGGGGCTGCAACCGCGTCCGCCCCCTCGGTAGGCTGTGCGCCGATGGGCGCTCCCACCACCCCGACCTCCGCCGACCTGCCCGACGTGCTCGCGCCGCTGCGGGACGACCTGGCCCAGGTGGGGGTCGCGTACGCCCGGATCCTCGAGACGCGGACGCCCCAGCTCGAGGAGATGGTCGGCCACGCGGCCCGGTTCACGGGGAAGCGGCTGCGCCCCGCGCTCACCTGCGTCGCGTCCCGGATCGTCCGGGGCGGAATCACGCCCGACGTGGCCTCGGTGGCCGCGGTCGTCGAGCTGATCCACACGGCCACCCTGGTCCACGACGACGTGCTCGACGGGGCGGACGTCCGCCGCAAGGTGGCGACGCTCAACGCGCTCTGGGGCATGGACACGGCCGTCCTGCTCGGTGACGTGCTCTTCAGCCGGGCGTACCTGGCCGCGGCGCGCCTCGAGGACCGCTACGCCAGCGTCTACCTGTCCGAGGTGGTGGGGGAGGTCCTCGAGGGCGAGATCCGCCAGAACCGCGAGCGGCACAACCTCGAGCTCGAGGAGAGCGTCTACCGCACGATCATCCGCGGGAAGACGGCGGCGCTGTACGAGGCGTCCCTCGTGGTGGGGGCCCACTACGCCGGCGGCGAGCGCGACGTCGTGAAGGCGCTCGGGGCCTACGGGCACCACCTCGGCATGGCCTTCCAGATCATCGACGACCGCCTCGACCTCGCCGGCGACGAGGCCACGGTGGGCAAGAGCCTCGGGACCGACCTTCGCGAGGGGAAGACGACGCTGCCGATCATCCTGTGGCTCACGGGCCGCCCCGCGCGCGAGCGCGCGGACGCTCGGGCCCTGGTCGAGGCCGCGGGGCGCGACGCGGGGGCCCACGCCCGCCTCGTGAAGCACCTGCTCGCGGACGGTGCGCTGGCGGGCGCCGACGCCGCCGCGCGCGACGCGATCGCGGCCGCCGAGGCCGCGCTCGCGTCCTTGCCGGCGAGCCCCGAGAAGGACCTGCTGCTCACGATCGCCGGCTACGTGGTGCGCCGCAGCCTGTAGTCCTGTAGGCGGCAGTAGCAGTACGGAGGCGGCGCAAAAGCCGCTACTTTGGCGGGAGAGTGCGGCTCGCAGGGCAACGGGCGCTGCGCCAAAGTAGCGGCTCTTGCGCCGCCTCCGTACTGCTACTCGAGATGCAGGAACAGCGACGGGTTCGGCTCGTCGTCGGCGGGGGTCAGCCGCTTGGCGGCGGTCACCGTGTTGCGGAGCAGCATGGCCACCGTGACGGGGCCGACGCCGCCGGGCACCGGCGTCACGGCGCATCCCTTCGCGAGGATGCCCGCGAAGTCCACGTCGCCGACGAGGTGCGTGCGCCCGGGCGAGCCGGGCACGGGCACGGTGTTGATCCCGACGTCCACCACGACGGCGCCGGGCTTGACCATGTCGGGACGGATCAGCCCGGGTTTGCCGACCGCGACCACGAGCAGGTCGGCCGTCCGGGTGTGGGCGGCCAGGTCCTTGGTGTACTTGTGGCACACCGTGGTGGTCGCGTCGCGCGCGAGGAGCAGCAGCGCGATGGGCTTCCCGACGATCTCGCTGTGCCCGACGACGACTGCCTCGGCCCCGCGGAGCGGGACGCCGGAGGACTCGAGCAGGGCGATCGCGGCGAGCGCGGTGCACGGTGCGAGCCGGTCGCGGCCGTACACGACGTGGCCGAGGTTCTCGGGGTGGACCCCCTCCACGTCCTTCGAGGGCGCGATCTCCCGCTGGAGCGCACGGCCGTCGAGGGGCGGAGGGACCGGCAGCTGGAGCAGCACGCCGGTGACCGAGGGATCCTCGTTCGCGGCGGCGATGGCGGCCCGGACGTCGGCTTCGGTCGCCGTCGCGGGCAGCATGCGGACCTCGTAGCCGATGCGCCAGGCGTCCGCCCCGCGGCGCTGGCCGCGGACGTACGCCGCCGTCGCGAGGTCGTCGCCCACCTGGATCGCGACGAGGTGCGGCCGCCGCCCGGTGCGGTGCAGCAGGTCCACGTCCGCCGCGTGGTCCGCGCGGATCTTCTCGGCCAGGGCCTTGCCGTCGAGCTCCACCGTGCCTCCGTCCCGCGTCCCCGGCCCGCCGACCCCGAGGGGACGCTCGGGTCGCGGGGTGCGTCGGGGGAACGGGATCGGCCGCCCCCGGCGTGGGAATCGCGCGTGAGCCCCCTGCCGTAGCACGGATCCGCCGGGGGGCAAGTCGCCCCGGGACCCCGGGCAGCCCGTGCTACCCTCGATCCGATGGTCCAGACGACCGAGGCGACGCTCGAAACGCTGTTCGGCCCCGCCGAAATCGCGGCGGCCGTGGGGCGGCTCGCGGACGCCGTGGCCCGCGATCTGGAAGGCGCCCGCGTGGTCGTCGTGCCGATCCTGACGGGCTCGCTCTACTTCGCCGTGGACCTCCTGCGGGCGCTCGACGGCCGCCTCGGGATCGAGGCGATCTCCGCGGCCGTGCTCTCCTCGTACGGCGGCTCGACGAAGGCCGAGCGACGGCCGCACGTCGCCGCCTTCCCGAGCCGGGAGGCGCTCCTTGGGCGCGTCGCCCTCCTCGTGGACACGGTGGTGGACAGCGGCGCAACCGCCCAGGTGGCGCTCGCCGAGGCCCGCGCCCGTGGGGCGTCCGACGCGCGCCTCGTCTGCCTCCTCGACAAGCCGGCCGGGCGGCGCTGCCCGGTCACTCCCGACTGGGCCGGCCTCGTCGCCCCCGACCGGTTCCTGGTCGGCTACGGCCTCGACGCGGGCGGCCTCCATCGGACGCTCCCGTGCGTGGCGGCCCTGCGGGAGCCGACCCGATGAGCTCCGACCAGCGCACCTACTGGCAGCAGGGCGAGTGGGGAGGGGCGGGCGGCGGGTTCTTCCGGACGCGCGTGACCGCGATCCTCGTCTGCGTGCTCTTCGGCCTCTGGGTCGTCTTCGCCGTGCTCGCGAACCGGACGCAGCAGGGCGGCGCCGTCCTCTGGATCTTCGACCACCTGGCGCTGCACGCGGGGGGCGTCACGGGCGCCTTCGAGCCCTGGCAGGTCCTGACGTACTCGTGGCTGCACACCCCCGCGGACGTGATCCCGGTCGTGTACAGCGCCGCGTTCCTGTTCTTCATGGGCAGACCCCTCGAGACGATGGTCGGCGGCTGGGCCTATCTGCGCATCTACCTGCTCTCGGGGATCGCCGCCGCCCTGGTCGCCATCCCGTGGATGCGGTTCGTCGATCCCGGGCGCGCCCCGGGCCTCGGCCTCCTCAGCGCGGGCGGCTGCGTGTACGGGGTGATGACGTACTACGCCTGTCGGCGACCCCACGACCCCTCCTGGTTCGGGCTCCCGCTGTGGGGCGTCGTGGCGTTCCTGATCGGGCTCCATGCGGCCACGGCCGGCATCTACGGGGACGGTCGGAGCGTCGCCCTCCTCGGCGGCGCGCTCTACGGCTGGCTGCACCACCGGCTCGGCGAGCGCGTCGGGGACGCGTTCGACTCCCTGTCCGCGGCGAAGGCCGAGGCGACCCGCCAGCGCAAGGCGGCCGCCGCCGCCGCCGAGAGCGCCCAGGTGGACGCCCTCCTCGAGAAGATCGCCGCCTCCGGGATCGCCAGCCTCACCGAGGCCGAGAAGGCGGTCCTGACGCGCGCGTCGGCCCGGCGCCGTTGAGTCGCCACCCCCGTCCCCGGGTACCCTGCGCCCCATGAGCGACAAGCCGCCGAGCCCCGAGGTCAAAGCGTTCCTCGTCTGCGACCAGATCATCCACGACGCGAACACCAACAAGCGTTCGCTGATCGGGATCTTCCACGACCTGGCCGCGACCCAGTTCCCGGCGACGCACCCGAGCCTGTGGATCTACGCGAACCTGACGGACGGGCACGGTCGCTACGCCTTCGAGTTCCGGTTCGTGGACGTCGGGCGGAACACGGTGCTCGGGGCAGCCACGCCGCCGCCCATCGACATCACCGATCCGCGCCAGACCGCGGAGTTCAGCGCGCAGCTGCGCAATGTCCCGATCCCCAAGCCGGGCACGTACGAGTTCCATCTGATCGCGAACGGCAACCTGCTCGCGACGAAGGGGCTCCGCGTGATCGCGGTGGACGCGCAGGGTCGCCCGCTCCAGGGCCCTGCCCAGCCTCCGACGGCGTAGCGCGCGCCCTCCGGCGGTGGCCGCCGGGCGCCGCCTGGCGTCGCGGGGCCGCCCTCCCCGACCGCCTACGGGTGGCGGACGAGCGTGGTTCCTGCCGTGGCCGGGGCCGGGTTCCGCCTCTGCCACCCCTCGACGTAGGACGCAGCTGACAGAATCGCGGCGCACCACGCGAGCGCCACGGCCAAAACCGCGCGGGCGAGCTTCGTCCGCGGCGTCCGCCCGCTCGCGGGGGGCGGGCGCACGGGCGCCGGGGGGGCGACCCGAACGCGGGTCATGGGGGCGGCGGGGGTCGAGGTCGCACTCATCGGGGCGGTCGGAGAAGTCCGCGAGGGGGAACCAACGGGTCGGATGCCGGCCAGAGTCGCCGGGCTCCATGAAGAGTTGAGCGTCCCGGCGCAAAGCCGGGGGGGCATTGTCCACACTTCCCAGGGCGCGTCGAGCCTGAAATGCAACCCGATCGTTGCGCGGCGGGGGCGCCGGGGACCTGCGCGAGCGGCCGAGCCAGAGAGCCGGTCGGGGGTTCGAGTCCCGGGGTGGCGCTGCGGCGGAGAGGCCCGTCGCCGTCCACGCCGCACCACGGCCGGAGGAAGCGCGGCTCCGTGGGGTCTCCGAGCCCGTCCGTTGCGTCCGTCTGCGGCAGAGGAGGCGCGGCCGGGGTCTGGGCGTCCCCCGACCGCACACCCTCGGGAGTGGCCTCGTCGGGGTCGATGTTCACCGTGACCTGCGGTCCATCCAGCCCGAGGTCACGACCAGGGGTCGGGAGCCCCTGGTGTAGTGCTGCGTTAGGTAGCGGGAGGGGGTCCGACGCACCCGGGAGTCCCTGACTACCACCCGTCGTACCGGGGGTGGGGTCACCACCGACCAACCGGAGGAGGTCCCCCGGTGCGATCTGGATCCCCGTGTTGATCGTGGTGGAGGGGTTGTTCCCCGCCGCCCGGTTCGCAGCAGACAGGAGAGTCTGAGCAGCGTGCCCCTTCGTCTCCCGGCGGGCCTTCGGGTCCGGGAGTGCCAGGGTGTCCCGCAACGTCTGGATCGCGTGGTCCACCGCGTTCTGCCCAGCCTCATCCTCCTTCAGGATGGCCCGAGCGATCCTGTTCTGAAGACGCAGGGCACGCTGAGCTGCCAGCTCCTCAGGGGTCTTGTCAGATGGTCGACGTGGGTGGCTCATGGGGGGGGCCTCCCCACCTCCCCATGGACCCAAGGGGGGTAGGACAGGCGAGGCGAAGGGGTCCACCCTAGGGTTTGCCCGAGGAATACCCCCTCTGCACACCGGGGGGCTACCGGGGGTCCCCACCCCGCGCTCCCACCGGGGGTGTCTCACCCGCCGCCTAGCATCCGTCCATGCACCAATCTCTGCCCGGGAAAGCAGGCGCTCGACTCCGAGTCCTCCGCAATGCCTTCGACACACACAAGGCGGCCTTCACTTGGGCGCTCATCCCATTCACTGCGGGCCCTGCCTTGTGGGCGTTCTTCCAAGAGGTCCCGCCCAAGTTCGTGCTGATGCTGCTGGTTGTGCCTCTTGGGGTCTGGTTTCTGGGTTATCGCCAGACTCAGACTCTTCTGGCGGCGAAGGATGCCGAGGTCCAGTCCTTCAGGGAACGCGAGCAGATCAAGCGTGGAGAAGTCTTTGCGATAACAGCTGAGGTGCGGCTTGCTGCTGGGGACCTTCCATTCCACATCGCGAAGGGCAACGGTGGGAGTAGAAGCTACGCCTACTACGGTGCACTAGCTCCTCGGCCTGGTCGTGAGAGGCCGGAGTACGCTGCTCTCAACGGTAAGTGCCGGGAGGCGTATCTCTGGGTTGAGAGATGGTGTACCCGGGGAAGGGCATCTCGCCTGCCTCACATCCAGGGGACTAAACGCGTTGAGGCCATGGATGTGGAGGAGTCGTCACGCGAGGCTGGCCGCTTCAAGGACGAGATCATGGCGGAGTGTGACCTTCTAGAGGGGAAGGCGATGCGCGGGGAACTACCCCTGCCGCATCGCCCTCCCATGAGTCTGCCGCCTTCGTCTTAGCCCCGTCCGAAGGGACCAGTTCCTTGGAACCGAACGTGGGCTGTGGGTGCTCCACCTTGGTCGATGTTGGTGACGAAGAGGTCTCCGTGTTCCCCGCCGTCCGTAACGAGGCGGATGGGGTCGCTGAGGTTAAAGAGGCTGAAGGCGATGCTCGGGTCGAGGTCTGCGCTTCCACTCCACGCTCCGAGCCGCATCCGTGATGCAGCGGTGAAGTCGATGACGCCTCGGATGGTGGGTGCGACGACCGTTCCATCCTTCTTCTCCAGCCTGCCCGTGAAGTTGATGAGCATGACGGTCTCCTAGTTCTTGTCCGGGAGGGCAGCCTGCGCGAGCTTGGCGGCCTCTTCACAGCACGCAACGATCTGGAACTTGGGGTTCTCGCGCTCCCGCAGGGTGAGCCCTTCCGGCCACTCTAGGTGGGGGCGTTCTCCGTGGGTGGGGCAGAGGACCGATCGCGCGCGACTCTCTAGGTTGCTGCGCAGGGTCTTAGCCATGGCCTTCCTGAGGTCGTCAGGGTTGAAGTTGATCGAGATCCCCATGGGGTTGGTTCCGATGCCGGGTCTCGGCGTCCTGTCCTACGTCGGCGCTGCCTCCGGCCTGACCGCGCCCACGAAGGCTACGCCACAGCACCGACATCCCGTGACCCGTGTGCCTTCTCCTTTGGCGGGGACGGGGTTGCGCGGAGTCGGGGGTGTCGAGGTAGCTCCTGGGCACGGCCAGGCCCTCCGGTGGGCTGTCCCGGAGGACTGAAGGGGTGCCGGATCCGTGGGTTACGCGAGGTGGCCTGCTGGCCCCTCCTGAGGCGGGGGCCCGGCACGTTGGGTTCCGTGGCGGAGAGGTGGGGTCCGCCGCTGCGGCTTGCCCGAGGAATACCCCCTCTTCACACCGGGGGGGCTGCCGGGGGCTCATCCGGGGTGAACACACCGCTAGAGGTATGCTATGCGTGACTTGGTACGAGATATGGTACTATCAAGGGACGTACGTCGGTTGTTCCGCCGTGCGCTCTCAGGTTGCCGGTTCCCGTACGGGGGTCCGGCAGAAAGGTTCGATCATGGCTCGTTCGAGGATCTCTGGTCTCACTCCCGGTACGCCCGCTCCTGCTTCGGGGCAGTACCAGCAGAAGGGTCCCCGCGGTGGCGCGGGCAAGGAGGTGACCGTGGTGCGCGGGGAGCCCCTCCCGCCGACGCCCGTTCGGCACTCGTCCTACACCCTCGTGGACAGGACGAACAACAAGTCTGGCGGTCGCTAGCTAGACCGGGAGGGCAGCCGGGCTGTCGGGCTGCCCTCCATACGAAGGCTGCATCGTTCGTCCGCCCTGTGCTAGCACTCTTGGTCTGTCCCGCTGGAGAGGCGATGGCGAAGATCACGTTCGTGGAGCAGGCGGCGCCGGTCGAGGAGTACGGGCGTGCCCTTTACGCGGTGAGCCGCTCTATCTTGAGAGCCCATCTTGACCAGATTGGTCGTGACGACTTGGAGGATCTCAACGTAGAGCGAACTGACGTAACGCTCCGTCAGCTCGGGAAGGTCGCTCGCTTGGAGCGAGACAAGGGCAGCAGAGGGGATGGCTTCGAGTGGGCGGTCCATGAGGCCATCCTCGGCCAGGAGCCCCGGGTTGTCGATCCGATCTCCATCGCTCTATCGAAGGTCTCACGCCACATCAGTGGAAACGTGCCGAAGTCGCTGCTCTTCGGTCACGAGCGGGCAAAGCACCTCGGATTCCTCGATGCGGTGGTCGAGGCTGCCGGTGCGGGGGCTGTCCTGTTGGCAGACGGTCGAGGCCATCCGCCCTCGTTTGGGCCGTGGGTCTCAGTGGCCGCGCAAGGTCACGCCTCCGAGGCGCAACTCCCGCCCAGGATCAAGAAGGTGTGGAAGACTGATCTCTTCCTGACGGACGAGTACGGCGAAAGGTATGCGGCGGCGACGGTGAAGTCGAATCACAAGCAGCTAGAAGGTGGGGCTGGCCTGCGTCTAGGCATCGTGCCGGAGGCGACCGACCTACCGATCGGTCTCTCAAAGCGGGATGGGCTGTGGGTGCTGGCGCTTGGTGACCCGAACGGGTTCATGGGCCTGTTTAACGATGCTTACGGCGCCGTAGCCTCGGCGCTGCTCACCCTCGGCAAGCTGCAGCCGGGCCCCTATTACGCAAAGCCTTCCGCCAAGGCCCAGAAGGTCATCGAGCAACTTCTAAAGTATCCCACTGCGAAGGTTATGGACATCGAGGCTGCACTTGATGAGGCTGCGCAGGCGGACTTGGTGCAGGTGACCGAACGTCTGCTTAGCGTTGAAGCGCCAGCTTGGCTTCACCTGACGGAGAAGTCTGACACGTCCGTGATCGCCCCTAAGCCTTCGTTCGTAAAGCTCGACTGAGCCGGGTCCCGACGCACCCCGTCTGCCTTCCTTCTCCTTTGGCCGGGACGGGGCTGCGTGGGGTCGGGGGTGTCGAGGTAGCCCTTGGGTACGACGAGGCCCTCCGGTGGGCTGTCCCGGAGGGCCGAAGGGGTGTCGGAGGGGTGGTCAGGCCAGCAGCTTGGCCGCGTCCGTCATCGTCTCGGGCAGGATGTGCGCGTACCGCGTCAAGGTGGACATCTGCGTCCACCCGCCCATCCGCATCACCGCGTTGACCGGGGCTCCCCGGGACAGCAGTTCCGTGGCGTACCCGTGCCGGAGGGCGTGGAGGCTGCGGTAGGGGACCCCTGCGCGACGGCACAGGTCCTTCATGTCCCGGGTGACGTTGTTCTTGAGGCTGGGGACGACGATGTTCCCCTCCTCCTTCTTGTTCCTGAGCAGGACGTCCCAGAGGACGGGGCTGATGAGGATGCGCCGGTCGGTCTTGGTCTTGAGGCCGTGGACCACGATCGTCTTGCGCTCCCAGTCGATGTCCGTCCAGAGGGCCCGGTTCATCTCGCCCCGGCGGAAGCCGTTGATGCCCAGGGGGATTGCGAGTTCGAGCCGGGTGTCCCACGCCAGTTCGATGAGGACCTTCGCCTCGTCCAGGGTGAAGAACTTCGCCTCCTTGCGGTGGTTCTTGGGCTTCTTGATCGACTCCCAGAACTTGGGGCACCTCGTGCCGTGGGTGCGGAGGTACTCGCCGAACAGCTGGCAAGCGGTCAGGAAGATCTGGAGGGTGCGGGTGCCCCAGGGGATGCGCTGGTTGGGGAGCGTTCCTGCGAGGGCCCGGCCGACGTACCGCTCCAGTTCCCGGGCCGTCCACTTGACCGGGGGGAGGGCGTCCCAGACCCTGAGGAGGGGCCTGAGCCGGGTCTCGTAGATGCGGGCGGTCTCCTTGGTGCGGGAGAGCCTGACGAAGCCCACGAAGTCGTCGAGGAGGGTCCCGTGCTGGCAGGGGACCTTGCTCTGGTTGCCGTACTGGTTCTCGTTCTTGGGGCCGGTCTTGGCGCGGCTGGGGCGCTTGCGAGGGGGCTTGGGTGCCGCCGGGGTCACCGCCGGGGTGGGGGTGGGAGCCTCCGGCTGGGCCGGGGGTGCCGGGGGTACCCCGGGCTGGACTGCTTCTAGGACTTGGGGCCCGGTTTCCTGGGTCTGCATGGCTGCTCCGCGGTTGTCGCGGGGTGGCGCGTGCCGAGCGCCGAGTCCCGCGTGCCCTTCAGATACGGGGCAGGGCCGCGGGGGTGACCACAGGTCAGGTCCAGGGTGGTGGGCGCAGAGGGACTCGAACCCCCGACCTCGTGCGTGTGAAGCACGCGCTCTAACCAGCTGAGCTATGCGCCCGAGTCGTACGCGGCCGGGGGGACCCCCGGTGCCGGATGGTGGGCGTTACTGGACTTGAACCAGTGACCCCCAGCTTGTCGAGCTGGTGCTCTACCAACTGAGCTAAACGCCCGGCCCACGACGACGGTGATACCCTACCAAGGTCGTCGGCCGGGTCCAACCCGGGCCGCGACCGGTCGGGATCGGCCCGGGTTACGACACCCGGGGGCCGGAAGTCCCTGGCCCCTTTCCTGCGCCCCGCGCGCCCCTGGAGTTCCGATGCGTCCCGTCCTGCCCGCCGCCCTTGGCCTGTCGGGTGCCCTGCTCCTCGCAGGGGCCCTCCCCGGGTGCACGAAGGAGACGCAGGTCCAGCCGGCCGACACCCTCTCCTCGGCCCAGCTCTCCGAGATCGAGAAGAAGGTCTCGAGCCTGATCGCCGAACGCGACGGAGCCAAGCTGGCCGCCGGGATCGCCGACAGTGAGGCGGTGGTCCTTCGCAAGAACCTGAGCGAGATGCAGGAGCGGATGAAGGCCCTCGAGGCCCAGCTGGCCCAGGTGGCCGCCGCTGCCGGCAAGGCCCCGGTGGCGCCGACCGACTCCGGCTCGGGCGGCGGGGGGGCGACTCCCGTGCCCGGGGTACCCCTTCCCACGGGTTCGGAGGTCGCGTTCACCGAGGAGCAGATCTCGGCGTTCCGCAAGATCTCCGACGAGGTCCAGAAGCGGAAGGACGCCGAAGCCGCCGCCGAGCGCGTGAAGCGCGAGCTCTCGCGCGCGGGCGTGACGCTGACGCCCGAGCAGGAGGCTGCGGTCATCAAGCTCCAGGCGCAGTACTCCGACAAGATGCGGGACCTGTTCCGGGGCGGTTTCGGGACGAGCGAGGCCGATCGCCAGGCCATGATGGACAAGCGGGATGCGCTCCGCACGGGCTTCGAGAGCGATCTGCGCAGCCAGATCCCGCCGGCCGAGGCCGACAAGATCGTGGAGGCCATGAAGCGCGGCTGGCCCGGCTTCTTCCCCCGTCGATCGGACGTGCGGCCGGGCATGGGCGGGAACGGCGGCGGCGGCGCCCAGGGCGACGGCTAGGGACGCCCGTCCGGGGGTCTGACCCCCCGATCTGCGGATCCGCGCCCAACGTGGACCGTCCCGGGGGAGCGATGTATGGTCCGACGCTTCGGCGGCACCCTGCCGCCCGGAGGCCCAGCATGCGCATCGGCGTCCCGAAAGAGATCAAGTCGAACGAGAACCGGGTGGGCATCGTGCCCGCGGGCGTCCACGCGCTCGTCGGGGACGGGCATCGCGTCCTGATCGAGGCCACGGCGGGCCTCGGCAGCGGGATCACCGACCAGGAGTTCAAGGACGCCGGGGCCGAGATCGTCCCCACGGCGAAGGACCTCTGGGCCAAGTCCGAGATGATCATGAAGGTCAAGGAGCCCCTCCCGGCGGAGTACCCGCTGTGCCGGCCCGACCTGACGGTCTTCACGTACTTCCACTTCGCGGCCGCCCGCGAGCTGACCGATGCGATGCTCAAGTCGGGCGCCCTGTGCTTCGCCTACGAGACCCTCGAGGTGGACGGCAAGCTGCCCCTCCTGGTGCCCATGAGCGAGGTGGCGGGCCGGATGGCGATCCAGGTCGGCGCCTCCTCCCTCGAGAAGGCGCACGGCGGGCGTGGCGTCCTCCTGGGCGGCGTGCCCGGGGTCGAGCCGGGCAACGTGGTCGTCCTGGGCGGCGGCACGGTCGGCACCCACGCGGCCAAGATGGCCGCGGGGATGGGCGCCCACGTCACGATCCTCGACATCAGCCTCGATCGGCTGCGCTACCTCGAGGACGTGATGCCGAAGAACGTGACGACGGTCTACAGCAACGCGGTGAACATCCACACCCGCGTCAAGTACGCCGACCTCGTCGTCGGCGCCGTCCTCGTCGAGGGCGCGCG
>CAZJJQ010000038.1:0-14610 GCA_964546345.1 uncultured Planctomycetales bacterium | reverse complement strand
GGGCAGTACCGAGTCAGGTGAAGTTTCCGCATCTTGCCCTCCCGCGTGGCACCTGTGGTCCGGCACAGGCGGGGTCTCGCGCCAGCGTACGCCCGCGGCGCCGCCGCGCGATCCCCTGCCGAGTCCTCGACGGCGCTTCTGCGCCGCCCAGCTCGGGATCGCCGCCGCGGTCCCGGCCCCGCCTCCGAGTCAGGGAAGAGAGGTTCGCGAGACCTCCGCAACCGCGAACCGATCGCGGCTTCTGCGCCGGATCCGCCGTTGACCCGCTAGACGCGCCCCGTTGCGGAAGCTTCACCTGACTCCGTACCTTCTGCGGTCCGGCGCACGCGGGGCATCGCGTCAGCATACGCCCGCGGCGCCGCCGCGCGGGCCCTGCCGAGCCATCGCCGGCGCGCACTCGGTCGCCCGGCTCGGGATCACCGGATCGGTCTCGGCCCAGTGTCCGAGCCGCGGCAGGCGGCTCGCGAGACCGCAGCACGCGCGAGTGGATGGCGGTTTTTACGGCGGATCCACCGTTGACCCGCTGCACGCGTCCTGTTGCGGACACTTCACCTGACTCGGTATCGATCCTCCGCCTTCACCGAACTACGGGGGAATCGTCAGCGTCGGCCGCGCGCCCGTCGCACCCACGGCCTTGAGCAGGGTCACCTCGTGATACCCCGGGTTCCCCAGGACGCCCGGAAGCGTCACCTCGGCCTTGACGAGCGCGCTGAGCGCCGTCGACCCCAGGGCATGCCACGTCTCGAAGCGCCCCTTGGCGACGAGAACGGAGATCTCGGTGGTGCTCTTCGCGCAGCGGAAGCGCCCCGCTGGGGTCTCCACCCACTCCGTTCGCCGGGACTCGGAAACGGTGGGCGCCGGCATGCCGCAGGCCGCACGCATCCGGTCGGTTTCCTCCTTCAGGGCGTTCGGGTCGCGGGCCGCGGCGACGTGCAAGGGGACTCCGATCCCACCCTTGGGGCCGCGCCAAGCCCCCACCAGGGTGCCATCCGCCCGGAAGCGCGTGGCCATCACGCGGATCGAGCCATCCGCGAGCGTCTCGGTGCGCTCCAAGGTGAGGACACCGCCCGACTCGTCGACGCACGCCAGGCTCGACTCGCGGAGGTCGCCCGCGTCGGCGGGGGTGGCCTCGACGGACCACGTGATGAACATGCCCGGTGCCGCTCCGGGCGGCAGCCAGCACGCCTCCGCGGCCACCGACTCGACCCCGGCACCGCGCAGGGCGGGGGTCGCGCATGCCGAGAGCGACAGCGCCAAGCACGTCCCTACGAAGATCGATCGCATGGGGTCCGAGGATAGCAACGGCGCGGACCCCGCGCGCGGGGTTCGGCTCGTGGACGCCCCCCCGGATCCCGGCTCTTGGGGCGGAGGTCTGCTCCGGTCGAGCACGGGCTTGCGTCCCCCTTGCCCCGCGAGTAGTTTCCTAGGCAACTATCAGAGCCCCCCCGATGCCCGGTTCGCCCCCCCCGCGCCCCCGCCGCCCCCGGAACTCCCCCCCGCCCCGTCCGCTCGGGGTCACCTCGCGCGATCACAGCGTCAGCGCGCTCGAGGATCACCTCGGCTACTGGCTGCGGCTCGTCTCGAACCAGGTCTCCCTGGCCTTTCAGCGACGGGTGGAGGCCTCCGGCGTCACCGTCGCCGAATGGGTCATCCTGCGGACGATGCTCGAGCTCGGGCCTTCGCACCCGAGCGGGCTCGCGGACCAGATCGGGCTGACGCGGGGAGCCGTGTCGAAGCTGGTCGCCCGCCTGGTCGCGAAGGGCCTCGTCGACTGCGCCGCGAGCGAGCGCGACGGCCGCGCCCAGATCGTGTCGCTGACCGCGAAGGGGCGACGGCTCGTGCCCGTCCTCGCCCGTCAGGCCGACGAGAACGAGGTCGCCCTGTTCGGATCCCTGTCGGCGGCCGAGCGAAGCGAGCTCGGGCGGCGGCTGCGGGGCCTCGCCGCGTCGCACGGATGGAAGAGCGCGCCGATCCTTTGACCCCAAGCCCTGGAGACGGAAGAGCCCCCATGACGGAAGAGCAGACGTTCGCGATCTTCGACGTGGTGCGCGCCTCGCTCACCGGCGAGCGCACGTTCCCCGAGATCGTCGCTTCGCTCGCGGCGGTCGGCGTCGAGCGGTACCACGTCGACTACGCCCGCCGCGAGAAGACCTTCTACCTCGGCGACGGCGACTCGCTCGTCGTGCCGAGCCCGTGGGCGGCCCACCCGACGGCGGACGCCTTCTCCGCGACGGCCGTCGAGGCGGCGGTCCGCCAGAGCCAGCGCGGGGAGCACACGTACAAGGAGTTCCTCCGCAAGACCATGGCGGCGGGTTGCGTCGGGTACTTCGTGCAGATCCGGGGACGTCGCGCCCTCTACTTCGGACGGGACGGCGAGGTCCACGTCGAGCGCTTCCCCGACGCGAAGCCTGCGTGGATGTAGGGAGGATGGCGCATCGCGGCCACGGGCCCCCCCCCGGCGGCACGGGCCGCCCCCCCCATCCGAGGGGCCACCCCATGGCGGCCGCCGTCCCCATCGGGTACATCGTCGCTCGTCCATCGGGAGCCGATCCTTGAGCGACGACGAACTCAGGCTGGGCGACCGTGTGCTCGACTTCCTTCGGACGGAGGTCCAGCGCATGCGGACGGAGGAGACCCCGGACGGGTGGCGCTCCGAGAACTACTCGGTCGCCGTCGAGGTGAACCGGATCGCCGAGGCGCTGGGCGTCTCCCCCCTCGCCATCAACGGCGCTCTGGGCCACCTCCACAGGCTGCAGCGGGTCGTCGGGTATCGGATCGCCCGGGAGAAGGGACATCCGCCGCTCTACGCCATCGCACTCGACGACCGGAGCCCCCGTGACTGACGACCTCGACCCCAGCTTCGCGGCCCTGGCCGCCGAGGCGCGCCGCCTCGAGCCCCGCGTGTTCCGCGCCGCGACCCGCACGTCCCGCGACTACAAGACCGTCCTGATCCTCGAGACGGCGGGCCTGACGACGTCCGAGCTCGGCGCGCTCTCGGACGCGCTGAAGTCGTTTCGGCGACGGGAGGACCTGATCGCCGAATTCCTGATCGTGAACACGACGCGCCACGAGGCACCGCCCAACGTGCCGAACGGCTGGCCGCCGTAGGGCGCGCAGGAGGCGGGCGGTTCGCTTCCCCCGTGCTCGCTCCGCCGTGCCGACGCGGCGCCCGCGCGCCGCGCGGCGGTTCCATGGTCACCCGCCCACGGGGCCGCGACCCGCCCTGGGAGGGAGGGGGCGCCGGGGGAGGGGGCGGCCCCCCGCGCCCCCCTACTCCTCTGCGGGGTCTGCCCGCGGAAGCTTCACCAGCCGGCGCACGAGGCCCGGCTCGACCTCGCCGTCGAGGTGGAGGCCCTCGTCGTGCGGGCCGTACGCGCCGCCGACCTCCTGGAAGCGCGGGGGGGAAGGGTGGGGCGGGGAGGGAACGGCGCGGATCGCGCACCGGGGGGGAGCGAAGGGCGACGGTGGGCGCAGACGGGCGGCCGACAAGGCGACGTGCGGGGCGGAGCACGGAGGGCGCGAGACGCCGACGACCCGTGGCAGCCGGGCGCCCGCTGTTGGCGGGCACGGGCGGGACGGGGATAAGCGGGACGGGGAGGGCCCAACCGGGGGCGCGTGCGCAGACTCAGCCCTTCGGCCCACCCCCCGAGACTCCAGGGAGGAGCGCGAGGAGCATCAGAACGCCAACATGAGATCGCAAGGTGCCCCCCCCCCCCCAAGAGACGCACGCTGTTGCCCACCAGCGCATTACGTCGGCCACAGGAGCCACGGAACGCCGCGAGGAGGGCTTCGCGCCACCCCCATGCGACGCTGCCGTGACGTGAATCTCCGTTGGTTGCCGGAGACGCGCGACCGTGGAGGGACCGTGCTGGAACGGGTCCCGCACTTCTCGAACCTGGGGCCGATCGCGCTCCTGTGTCGGGACCCGTACGACTCGTCAGCGGACGTTGGGGCGCTCACCCCGAGTCTCGCCCGCAACCGTCGAGACAGTAGGCCTTCGCCCGTTCCCGGCCAGGGCTCCCGGACTCGTGCCGGTGGCGACGCCCGTTTCGCTACACTCTTGGCTTGGACACCGCAGGAACTGCGCGGCAGCTCAAGCCTCCGCTCCGACTCTTCCTCGCTTCGGGCGGGGGAGCGGGGCGCGTTGCGGAAGTGCGCGAAAGCACCACGATCGGACGCTCGAGCCGCTGCGGCATCGTCCTGTCCGAGCGCGACGCCACGGTCTCCGGTGTTCACGCCCATCTCCACGCGCAGCCTGACGGGTGGGAGATTCAGGACGCCGGGTCCAAGACCGGGACGTTCGCACGGTCCGGACAGCTTGCGGCTGGGGAGTGCGTCCCGCTCTCGTCCGGGGACTGGATCCTCCTGGGGGCGAGCGGCGTCGCCGCCCGCGTGCTCGCCGAGGGAGAGGCTCCGCCGCGCACATGGGTGGTCGTCGAGACCGACGGGCACCCGAGAGCGTTCGCTGCCGCCGCCGACGTGGCCGAGGCGCGCATCGGCGTGGATGGCGAGGGATGTCCGAGCGCGGACCCCCTCACGAACGCGCGGGTCGGACTTCGGATTCGACTCGACCGGACGCCGGCCACGGCCACCCCGATCGACACCCCCGACTCCAAAGGGGTTGCCGTCGCGACGGGCGACGTCCTTCGGTTCGACCGGCGGCGGGCAGGGCTGCGCGTCCTCGCCATCCGATCGGGAACCGCTCCGCCCGCGGGCGGCGCCGTCAGCGCGGTCGGCGCGCTGCGCCGCGAGATCGGTCGCCAACGGCGGATCGCGTGGGTCGTGGGCGCGGTCCTCGTGACGGGGCTCGCGGGGGCCGGGTACGACCTCATGCGATCCGCGCGGCGCGAGGACGACGATGCCCGGCGGCGCCTGGACGAGCAGCGCGCTCGCCTCGAGCTGGAGGTGGAGGCCGACCGGGATCGCATCAAGCGCTCGTTCGATCTGCTCGACGAGCGGTTCGCCCAGTCTTTGGAGAAGGTGCAGGCGCGCCTCTCCGAGAAGATGGACGCCACCCGGCACGAGGTGGACGCCGAGCTCGAGCGCCAGCGGCAGGCGACCGACGCCGAGCTCTCCAAGCTGGCCCAGAACGAGCGGGAGCGCTTCGGCGCCCTGCTCGACGGCTACAGAGGATCGGTCCTCCTCCTCTACGTGAGCGTGCGCTACCCGGGGATCCGACTCGCCGGCGGGGAGGTGCTTCGGCAGGGCTTCTACGGCACGGGGTGGATCGCGCGAGCGGACGGACTCGTGGTGACGAACAAGCACGTCGTGGAACCGTGGAAGTTCGACGCCGACCTCCAGGGGCTGCTGGCCTCCGTCCCGGGAGCTCGCGTCGAGACCGAGATCTACGCGTGGCCCGCCGGCGCCCGATTCATCGGCGCGGACGGCCGCGTGCCGGACCGGACCTCGGGCTACAACTCCACCTCGCTCGCGAGTCTCCGGTTCGTCGGCTCGGCCCCCGACGAGTGGATCCCGACGGACGTCGAACTCGGGGGCCGGACCGTCCGGTCGCGGGTCCACGCCCCGTCGGACGCCGACCTCGCTGCGTTGCGGCTCTCGGGGGGGCCTTTCGTACCCCTTCCCTTGAAGGCCGACCCCACTACGCTCAAGGGCCTCGCCCCTCTGATGCTGCTCGGGTTCCCGCGGGGGGGAGCGATCCTCGCCCAGGGCCGCGCCGAGCTCTCGGCGACGCTGGGCACGCTCAACTTCGTGGGGGCGACCGTCACGCACTCTGCGCCCGCGTTCCCCGGCAACAGCGGCGGTCCGCTCTGCGCGCTCGACGGCGAGGTCGTCGGCGTCCTGACCAGGGGCCCCGGCGAGACGCTCAACATGGCGATCCGTTCCGACCTGGTGCGGCGATTCCTGGAGCTGTGGCCATGAGCAGGGACGACCTGGTAGGGCGGGAGATCGGGGGGCGGTACCGGATCGAAGAGCGCCTGGGCGAAGGGGGGATGGGCGTCGTCTACCGGGCCAGGCACTCGCTGCTCGACTCGGACGTGGCCTTCAAGGTGATCCACCCGGAGCTGGCGGGCACGGGAGAGATCCGCGAGCGCTTCCTGCGCGAGGCGCGCACGGCGATGGCCGTGACGCACCCCAACATCGTCACCGTCCGGGACGTGGGGAGGGAAGGCGACCTCCTGTACCTCGCGATGGATCTGGTCTCGGGGCCGAACCTCGCCGAGGTGATGGAGCGCGAGGGCGCGCTCCCGGTCCAGCGTGCCGTGGCGATCGCAGACCAGATCCTCGCGGCGCTGGAGGAGGCCCACGCGAAGGGGCTCGTGCACCGCGACCTCAAACCCTCCAACATCATGCTGGAGGGCGACAGGGCCCGCGTGATCGACTTCGGGCTGGCGAAGTGGATCGCGCGAGGCGACGAGGGACGCGGCGTGGGGAAGGCCCTCACGCAGACGGGCGCGATGGTCGGGACCATGGCCTACATGGCGCCCGAGCAGCTGACCGGCGACCCGTTGGACGCGCGCACCGATCTCTACGCGACCGCGCTGATCCTGTACGAGATGCTCTCCGGGCGGCCGGCGCATGCGGCGGCTTCCGGCGCGTCGATGGCGAGGAAGGTGCTCTTCGAGGAGCCCGCCCCGCTCGACGGGGCCGTGGGTGAGGTCGTGATGCGCGGGCTCCGGAAGCCGCCCGCCGAGCGACCGCAGGACGCCGCCGAGTTCCGCCGGCTGCTCGCAGGCGCGCTCTCGAAGACCGCGGCCCCGCAGCGCACGCGCTTGACGGTGCTGCACCCCGCGCCGGCGGTGGAAGAGAAGGTCCTCGCCCCGGCCCGGAGCCGCGCCGCCCGCGCGACGAAGACCGTGCTCCTCCTCGCGCTCGCCGGTGGCCTCGGCGTCGGCGGTTGGCTCCTCTACGCGCGGCTGACGGACGATCGCTACGACAGGGCCATCGCCGACGGGCGGGCGGCGGCGGACGCGGGACGCTGGCTGGAGGCGGCGGCAGCCTACCGGCGAGCGCGCGACGTCGAGGGGCGAAACGAGGCGCTGGTGGGCCTTCGCAAGGCGGAGCTCGAGGTCCAACGCGACGTGGCCCGGAAGGCCGAGACGGAGAAGCGGTGGGACGACGCGGCGAAGGCGTGGGAGGAGGCGGGGCGCATCGCCGAGAGCGAGACGGCGTTCGCGGGGCCGCTGCGACGGGCACGGCTCGAGGCGGCGTTCCAGCGCACGCGGGCGGCGATCGCAGCCGGCGACGGACGCAAGGCCCGCGTCGAGGTCGCGCCCTGCGCAGGGCTCGTCGAGTCCCGGCAGGAGCAGGAAGCCCTGGCCGAGCTGACGGCAAAGCTCGAGGCCGCCTACGCCGCCCAGGTCGCGCCGGCCGGCGCCTTGCGGGCGTTGCTCGCTCGGGTCACGGGAGCGGGCGCGGAGGGCGACGCGCGGATCGCCGCGGCGAAGAAGGCCGAGCAGGCGATCGACGTCGCGGACACGTCTTCCGATGCCCGAGTCCGTCGAGCGGCGGCAGCGCGCGAAGTTCGGATCCTGGAAGCGACGAGACGCGTGCAGGAAGACGAGGTGTGGTCGAAGATGGACGCCGCGGCGCTCTCGAAGGCAGTCGAGGCCATCGCGACCCGGTTCGCAGCGGACGACTCGCCTCCCGTCCGGGCGGAGGTCGACCGCTTGGCGGAGACGCTGCGAGCCGCGTCTACCTCCGCCCAAGAGCTCGAGAACGAGGTACGGGCGGCGTTCGCGACCGACGCGCGCGGGCGGGCCCCGGCACACGCGGCGGCGGAGGCCGGGAAGTCGGACGCCCTGACGCGATTGAAGGCGCTCGGCGCCGACCTCGCCCTCGCGGACTTGGACGGCGTCACGCCGCTGCACCTCGCCGCGTCCAACGGACGCGCGCCGACCGTGACGTGGCTGCTCGCGAACGGCGCCGGACGGGACGCGACGTGCGCGTTCGTCCTCCTGCTTCCGGGGAAGGAGAAGCCTTCGAGGCGAGAGGGACTCCACGCGCTCCACCTGGCGGCGGCGGGAGGGGACGCGGCGACGGTGGAGGCGCTCCTCCACGCGGGGACGCCCGTCGACGTCGCGGACGCGGAGGGTGCGCGACCTCTCGACCTGGCGGTGCGCGCGGACCGAGCCGACTTGGTGGGATTGCTGCTCGAGCGCGGCGCCGACGCCACCCGCGTCGGACCGGGCGGGGAGACCCTCGTGCATGTGGCCGCCGCCTCCGGCGCGCTGGGGCTCCTGGAGACGTTCGCGACGCGTAAGCTGCCGCTCGACGAGCCCACCGCGGACGGCCGGACGCCATATCTGGAGGCGCTCGCGCATGGGCAGGTCGCGGCGGCGAAGTTCCTGCGGGAACACGGCGCCCGGGACGATGCCGTGGATGACGCCGGACGCGGGGCGGCGCACTGCGCCGCTCGAGGCGACGCGGTCGGGGCGCTGACCGCGCTCTTGGATGGGGGGACCAGCGTGGAGGCGAGGAGCGACGACGGATCGACGCTGCTTCACGCCGCCGCGGCCGGCGGCGCCATCGGAGCGACGAGGCTCCTCCTCGCGCGGGGCGCCTCCCCGACGGCGCTCGACCGGGGTGGGCGGCCGGTGCTCCACGTCGCGGCGCGGGCTGGCGGTGAAGAGGTCGTGCGACTCCTCCTCGCGGCCGGGGCGCCGAGGGACGCCACGGAGCCCGGCGGCGCCACGCTCCTCCACGCGGCGGCGGCAGGCGGGCTCGAGAGCCTCGTGACCGAGCTTCTCGGAGCCGGCGTTCCCATCGGGCAACTGGACGCCGACGGCGCCACGGCCCTTCACGTCGCGGCGGCGAAGGGACGGACCGGCGTCATCCGGGTCCTTCTCGAGGCCGGAGCAGAAATCAATGCGTGGGGTGGTGGTGCCGACACCACGGCGCTTCAGGAGGCAGCAGGCTCCGGACAGCGCAAGGCCGTGGACCTGCTGCTCGAACGAGGCGCACGCCTCGATCTTCCTGCGGCCGGCGGGAAGACACTGCTCCACTTCGCGGCCAGCGCGGGGCTGGCGGACCTCGTGAAGAAGTGCCTGGATGCGGGGATCCCGTGCGACGCCGCCGGCAAGGACGGGCGGACCCCACTGCACCTGGCCGCCGCGAACGGGCACTTGGAGATCGTGGAGGCTCTGCTAGCGGCGGGTGCACCCGTCGATCCGTGGATCCGCTACGGTGGGAGCCCTCTCTGGTACGCGGCCACGAGTGGGCACGAGCGCGTGGTCCGCCTCCTGCTCTCGCGCGGAGCCTCCACCGCCGCGCGGCCCGACAGCAGGACGTTCCTCCAGGCCCTCGCGGAGGGAGGGATCGATGGTCTCGTGAGAGAGATCGTTGCGCAGGGCACGGGCCCCGACCTTCGGGAAGGTGGCTCCTGGGGCCCCCTCCACCTCGCCGCGCGAGGGGGGCATCTCGGGGTCGTACGGATCTTCCTGGAGGCGAGACTCACGCCTCCCCCGGGAGGCGCGAAGGAAGACCCTCCTCTCGGCCAGGCGGCGGCGGGGGGCCACGTGGACGTCGTCAAGGCGTTGCTCGGCGCGGGGATGCCGATCGACGCGCCCGACTACGCCTACGGCGCCACCGCCCTCCACTACGCGGCGCGCTCGGGGAGCCAGGCGACCGTCCTTGCGCTTCTCGAGGCTGGCGCGAAGGTCGATGCCTTGGACAAGGACGGTCAGACCCCGGCCGCGTGGGCGGCATCGAACGGCCACGGGCGACTCGCGAGAGTCCTGCGCGCGCGCGAGACGCCCTATGCCCCGACGTCGCCGCAGGCGCTGGCGTTGCTACGGGGCGCCGTCCGTGGCGGGCTCGACGCGCTCCTCGACGAGTTGATCCGTCAGGGGGTTCCCGCGGAGCCCCCTGCGGGGGAAGCTCAGCCTCCCATCGTCCTTGCGGGCTACGACCTCACCACCCTCACGCTCCGTCGTCTGCTGGCGGCCGGCGCGAAGGCGGACGCGGTGAGGGCGGACGGGAGAACGGCGCTCATGGCCGCCGCCTCATCGGGCAACTCCGAAGGAGCGCGCCTGCTCCTCGCGGCCGGCGCCCGGATCGACCGCGCCGACGAGTACGGCCAAACGGCGCTTCACCTCGCGTCGATGATGGGTCGCGCCGCCACCGTCTCGCAACTCCTGAAGGCGGGTGCGGACCCGAAGCTGCGCACGAGCACCGGCGGGACGCCCCTTCACGAGGCTGCAGCCCGCCGCTGCACCCAGACCTTGAGGATCCTCTTGACGGCGGGCGCCCCGATCGACGCGGCCAAGCGCGATGGGTCCACGCCGCTCCACGTTGCCGCGTCTCAGGGGAGGGTTGCTTCCGCCGACACCCTGTTGGCGGCAGGTGCCGCCGTGGATGCCCTCGACGGGGACGGGCGCACGCCCCTGTGCAACGCCTGTCGCGAGTCGAGCCCGGCCGCGAATGAGCTGATTCGGCTCCTCGTCCGTGCCGGCGCCAAGCCGTCTGCGAGTGGCAAGGCGGGCCGCACGGCGCTCCACTACGCGTGCGCGGAGGGCAACCGCACGGGGGTGGAGCTGCTGATCACCGCCGGCGCGGACGTGAATGCCGTGGACGAGACCTTCGGGACACCGCTCCAGTGCGCGTGCGAAGGAGGCGACCTCGAGATTGCACGACGCCTGCTCGCTGCCGGTGCCCGCATCGACCTTCGATACGGTCGCTCCGACCTGGCTTCGGTGATCCGCTACGTCGTCCGCCGCGGGTCGGACCGGCCATCGACATCCTCGACGGTGCGGTTCCTGGTCGCGGCCGGCGCCTCCGTCCGGGAGACGGACAAGTATGGGATGACCCTCCTGCACGACGCGCGCACGGCGGAGGTCGTCACGGTCCTGCTGGAGGCCGGCCTGCCCGTCGATGCGGTGGACAAGGACGCGGAGACGCCTCTCCATCGCGCGGCTCGCGAAGGACGCGTGGAGGTCATGAAGGCACTGCTCGCTGCCGGGGCGTCCGTGAACGCCCGGAACGACACGCAGCGGACGGCGCTCCACCTCGTGGTGGACAGCTACCATCCCGATGACGCCGTCCGCGCCGCCGTGCGACTTCTGACCGCCAGCGGCGCCGAGGTCGATGCGCGCAACAAGTACGGCAACACCGCTCTCCACGGAGCCCACAGCGTCGCGATCGCGGAAGCCCTCATCGGGGCCGGCGCCTCCGTGAACGCCGCGGGCCCCGGCGCGTGGGGACCGCTCGGCAGCATCGCGACGGCGCGCGCGGGGCAGGCGGCCGTCGTCGCGCTCCTGATCCGACGTGGCGCGAAAGTCGATGCCGTCGATGCGACGGGCAGGACCGCGTTGGCGGAGGCGGCCGATGCGGACGCGGCCGAGGCGCTGATCGCAGGCGGCGCCGACGTCAACCACAAGGACAAGAGCGGGAACACTCCCCTGCTGGAGCAGGTCTACAGGGAGAACTCCACGGTCGTCGCCGTCCTGCTGAAGCACGGCGCCCGTCGGGATGGCAAGTTCAACACCTACCCCGCGCCGCTGACGATCGAGCAACTCGCGCTCCAGGTAAGGGACCCCAAGGCACGAACCGAGATCCTCCGACTGCTCGGCATGAAGTGAGGTCAGGGGCCACCTACGAGTGCTCCAGGGGAGTTGGAGCGCCGCTGCCCCGGCCAGGGCCAGGCGCCGTCGGATGACGCGGTAGGCGCCGTGCGGGCGGTGATGGAGACGGGCCCGCCTGTGATACCTCCTGACCACCGCGTTCCGCCCTGCCGTGACCTTCGCAGACATGCCGAGGGGATCCCGAACCCCTGACGCGGTTGCACTACGGCTGCCGACCTCGGGGACGGCCGCTGCGCTCCGCCGAGTGCGCGACGGGAGCGGCCACGCTCCGCCGCCAGGGTCACCGCCGGGACCCGAGAGCCCGCCGAGCGGGGACCGGCGGACCGAGGGTTCTGGCGCCCCCCCTGGCCCGGACCCCGCCGGAGGGCCAACACCCCCCCGGGGGTCCCGAAGGGTGGCCTGTGGCGCGAACCGACGGACGCCTTTGGAGCCTCGCCTTCGCGAATCCGACGGCCCGGGAGTCCCCGCGCCAAGGCTGCGGCCCCGGTGCTCCGTCGGATGTCGGCCCTATAGTCAGGGGCTCATGCGCTCAGCAAGCCTAGTCTCACTGTTCACCGGAGCCGGAGGCCTCGACATCGGCCTCGAACTTGCGGGCTTCGAGACGGTCGCAGCGAACGACTTCGACGCCGACTGCGTGAAGACCCTGCTCACGAATCAGGCGGCGCGCATCCCCGTTCCGGGCGGCGGGAACCGTCGCTTCCTGGAGCGAGCACGAGTGCTGGGCAGCCCCGTGGAGGACCTGACGGCTGCCGATCTGCGGCCCGCTGGCGTAGCCGGCCGCTGGTCACCCGACCTCCTCGCCGGAGGCCCGCCCTGTCAGCCCTTCAGCAGTTCTGGGAAGATGCTCTCTCTCAGCGACCCGCGAGGCCGCCTGTTCGAGCACTTCGTTCGGCTGGCAGCGGACCTGCAACCTCGGGTCATCCTCTTTGAGAACGTGCGCGGCTTGGTCACCGCCCGAGGCCCGCAGGGGACACCGGGCGAGGCGCTCGACCTCGTCAAGCGCGCCTTTGAGGCCATTGGCTACGCCACGAGTTTCGCGTTGCTCAACTCGGCCGACTACGGCGCACCTCAGCGCCGTGTGCGTCTCTTCATGCTTGCGAGGAAGACGGGGCAACTGCCCTCCTTCCCTGAGCCGACGCACGCTGAGACTTCCGACCACGGGTTGTTCGAAGACCGACTGCTCCCCTGGGTCACTCTCGGCGGTTTCCTCGCCGGTCGGGACGAGCCACACCCCAGCGACCTCGTGCGACCGTCCGCCCGACTCGCCTTGCAGTTGCGGGATGTCCCGTCAGGGAGTGGGCTGCGAAGCCCCGGCTCCCGGGAGGCGACCAGGCCAGGAGGGCACTGGGGGTACAAGCAGGGCACGTTCATCGCCGACCCGAAGCGCCCGGCGCGCACGGTCACCGCTGCTGCGACACAGGACTGGGTTCGCGGGGCCGACGGGTCCCTACGCCGCCTGACGTGGAAGGAGTGCGCGGCGCTCCAAGGGTTCCCCGATGCATGGGAGTTCACCGGGAACACCGCGAGTCGTCACCGACAGATCGGCAACGCCGTTCCCGTGGTTTTCGGACGTGTCCTTGGTGCGTCGATCCTTGAGGCTTCGTCGTCTCGGGATCGGAAGCCCACCGAGTCCGCGCCGCTCCCGCCCTCATTCGTGGGGGCGATCCGGTACACCGCCCGTGAGCACGCGCGAAACGGAGAGAGCCGTCGCCAGACGGGCATTCTGATCGCGGCGGGTGCCGACCCTAGGCTGGTGAAGGGGACGGGGTCTGAAGATCGGCGGAAGCGTCAGGCGTAGTTGAGTTCCGCTTCGAACGCTGCGCCATTGGACTCCGTGGCCCAGGCTGGCGCCATCTCGATGTACGGCACGACAGAGCCGTCGGTCAACACCTTGACGTGAGCCTTCGATTCATCGGGGAAGGCAACCTTTCCAACGAGGTGCGGGGGACCGTCGATGAGGAAGCGATGGTAGAGTTTGTCTCCCGCGCCCGACTCGCTGATGTAGTCGCCGGAGGCGTAGACGTGGCCGCGCTTGATCGCTCGCTGCATTCGAAGGAAGTTCATGCAGTAGATCTCATCGAAGAGCACCTGGATGAACAGCACCGGAAGCCCCGTCGCTCTCGACCAGGCAGCAAGCATGGCTAACTCCTCGTCCTTGACTGTGATCGAGAGTCGCCCATCACTCGCCTTCCGGCGTGTAGTGTAGTGCCATGTGCTGTTCTTGACCTCGATGCCGCACAATCCTGCGCGAACAATCTCATCGTCCTCCTTCGCCATCAGGCGCTCGGGCCAAGACTCTGCCATCCGACGCTTGCCTTCCCCGAGTCGCTTCCACTCGGCGGTACGGAACGCGAGGAGGTCTGGACGCTTCCCCTCAAGGAGTTGAATCTGTCGGAACGCCCCGATCACTCTGCGGTGGTCCTCCTCGCCCGGCATCGCCGCTCCCGATGGCCCGAAGCGAAGCAGCGTGATCCCGGGCACGACCATCGACATCGCAACGTCCTCAGCCCACCGACCGCGAAGTTGGTTCGTGAGGAAGTCGCCGCCTCGCTGCGCCCCGACGTTCAAGATCGCGGCAGCGCCGTCGCGGAGAAACGCCGTCACGAGGTCAAGCACCTCGTCACGGCTCGCGGGCCGACGGCGCAGGACCGCCGACAGCCCCTTGTCGGCGATCAGCTCGAGGGTCTTGATGGCCTTGCGCTCACTCGGACCAATGTCGGCCTTCCCGAGAGCGATCAGGGCGGCACGCTCAACCTCGTACTTGGCGCGGTGGCGCTTGTCAGTTTCGGTGTGGTCGTCCGCCAGAGTCTCGTCAGGCACAGGCGTGGTCTCCAAGGGGCTGGCGTTGCGTTCCGCGAGGGCTACAGCAGGCAGGTATCCTTCGCCCCTTCCCCGGCCCCTTGAGTGAGGGGGACCTACGGGGACCGAGGGGGACGGCAGCGCACCGGGACGCACGACCTCCAAGAGGGCTGTTTCTGCGATTCCAAGCCCTGGGAGCCCGGAATCGCAGGCTTGTGGCGGAGGGAGAGGGATTCGAACCCCCGGTGGGTGTTGAGCCCACGCCGGTTTT
>CAZJJQ010000037.1:0-14782 GCA_964546345.1 uncultured Planctomycetales bacterium | reverse complement strand
CGCGGCGCTCGTGCCCGGCGCCGCGGCCTGGGCCGCCCCCGAGGACCCGCCGCCCGCGCCGGCGAAGGCCGAGGCGCTCCCCCCGCCGCCCGCGCAGCCCTACAAGGCGGAGTTCCCCGCCGACCTGCCGTGGAAGCCCGAGGAGTGGACGACGGTCAAGGACTACCCGGCCATCGGTGACCCCGCCGCCAAGCGCGTGCCCGGGCGCGCGTTCACGGTCTGGTGGCCGACCTTCCTGGCGACGCTCCGCACGCACGGACCGAACTCGAACACCACGGACAACAGCACGGTCGAGTCCCTGCTGTACGAGTCGCTGATCCAGGTCCACCCGGAGACGGAGGAGTTCATCCCCTGCCTGGCGTCGCACTGGAAGGTCGAGACCCGTCCGGACATGACCCAGACCTTCACCTTCCGCATCGACGAGAAGGCGAAGTGGGCCGACGGCACGCCGGTGCTCGCCGACGACGTCTACTGGTCGTGGTGGCACCGGGTCTCCGAGGATCGCGACGACCCCTCCACGGCCATGACGTTCCGGGAGGGCTACCACACCCCGAAGATCCTGGACCGCCGGACGATCCAGGTGGCGACGAAGGAGGCCAACTGGCGCCTCTTCCTCTACTTCGGCGGCATGGCGATCTATCCCGCGCGCGAGATCGCGATCCCCGGGCCCGCGTACCTCGAGACCTACAACTGGCGATACCCCATGGGCTCGGGGCCCTACGTCCTCAAGGACGGCGACCTCAAGAAGGGTGAGTCGCTGACGCTCACGCGGCGCGACGACTGGTGGGGGGGGCAGGAGCGCTGGGGCCGGAACACGTTCAGCTTCGACCGGGTCCGCTTCATCGTCATCATGGAGATCGAGCTCGCCTACGAGCGGTTCAAGAAGGGCGAGCTCGACTGGTTCCAGGTGGGCCAGGCCCGGCGGTGGGTCCAGGACGTCCCCCGCGAGAAGATCGTGCAGAAGGGCTGGGCCCTGCGTCGGAAGGTCTACAACAAGCGTCCCGTGGGCTACTCCGGGCTCGCGTTCAACCAGCGGGAGGCCCCGTTCGACGACAAGCGCGTCCGCCTCGCGTTCGCCCATCTGTTCAACCGCGAACGGCTCATGGAGAAGCTCTTCTACAACGAGTACGAGTACACGAACTCGCTCTACCCCGGCAGCGACTGGGGCTCGGGCGACGAGCGCGCGACGGTGGTCTTCGATCCCGGGCTCGCGGGCGAGCTGCTGGCCGAGGCCGGCTACAAGGAGCGCGACGCCGACGGCTACCTGAAGGGGCCCGACGGCAAGCGCCTCTCGGTGACGCTCGAGTACGGCGCCCAGTCGTGGGAGCCCATCTGGCTCGTGGTGAAGGAGGACTTCGAGAAGGCGGGCGTCCAGTTCAACCTGAAGCTCATCGACGCCTCGACGCTCTTGAAGAAGGTCTCCGAGCGGCAGTTCAAGGTGCACTTCCAGGCCTGGGGCGCCCTGCTGTTCCCCAACCCCGAGACCTCGTGGCGCTCGAGCCTCGCGCCCCTGATGAACAACAACAACATCACGGGCTACGCGAACCCCCGCGTGGACGAGCTCTGTAAGAAGTACAACCTGACGATGGACCGCGCCGAGCAGCGCAAGATCATCCAGGAGATCGACACGCTGGTGTGCGAAGACGTCCCGTACGCGTTCGGTTGGTACGCGCGCTTCGACCGCATCCTCTACTGGGACAAGTTCGGCCACCCGCCGTCCTACCTGACCAAGATCGGGGACCAGGTCGAGGCCTCGATGCTCCTGCTCTGGTGGTTCGACGAGGCGAGGGAGAAGGCGCTCAAGGAGGCGATGGACAAGGACGAGGCCCTCCCGCCCGGCGAGGTGGTCGTCAAGCCCTGGGGCTAGTCGCGTCCCCCGAGCCCTCCCCGGAGCCCGCGTCTTGCACGGGATGACCGCCTACTTCCTGCGGCGACTGCTGCTCGTCCCGATGACGTTCCTCGTCATCACCTTCCTCGTCTACGCCATCCAGCGCCTGACGCCCGGCGGGCCCATCGAGCAGGCGCGCCTCAAGATGAAGAGCGCCGCGACGGAGGGTGGCGGGGGCGGGCGGGCCAGCGCCACGGGCGACATGGACCTGCCGCCCGAGGCCATGAAGCAGCTCGAGCGCTACTACAAGCTCGATCGCTCCATCCCCGTGGGCTACCTGATCTGGCTGGGGCTGTGGCCGGACGAGGACGCGGGGGGGCGCCGCTCCGGCATCCTCCAGGGCAACTTCGGCAAGTCGTACCGCTACTCGGAGCCCGTGCTCGACACCATCACGTCGCGCTTCCCGGTCTCGATCTACTTCGGCCTCATCGGCTACCTGATGACCTGGATCGTGTGCGTGCCGCTCGGCGTCATGAAGGCGCTCCGCCACCGGACGGCCTTCGACACGGTCACCTCCGTGGCGGTCTTCCTGGGGTACGCGATCCCGGGGTTCGTGGCGTGCCTCATCCTCCTGCTGCTGTTCGCGACCGACCTCGGGTGGAACTGGCTCCCCCTCGGCGGCTTCCGCTCGGAGGGCTGGGACGTGCGCTGGGCCGCCGGCGACTGGTGGTGGTGCATCAAGGACCAGGTGAAGCACACGATCATCCCGATCATCGGCGAGATGATCGGCGCGTTCGCCACCACGACGATCCTGATGAAGAACTCCCTCCTCGACAACCTGGGCGCCGACTACGTGCGCACCGCGTTCGCGAAGGGGCTGCCCGAGCGCCGGGTGGTCTACCTGCACGCGATGCGGAACTCCCTCATCCCCATGGTGGTCGGCATCGGGTACGCGCTGGGCCTGCTCTTCGCGGGGTCCTTCCTCATCGAGAAGACCTGCAACATCAACGGGATGGGGCTGCTCGGCTACACCTCGCTCGTCGAGCGCGACTATCCCGTCCTCATGGGCATCCTCGTCTTCCTCGTCATCATCGCGCTCGTGGGCAACATCATCTCCGACCTGGTCCTCGCCCTCGTGGACCCCCGGGTCCGGTTCAAGTAGGTCGCCTCCGTGAGCCTCCTCCTCACCCTCCTCCACCTGGCCGTGATCCTCGCCGTCGGCTGGGTGTTCACGTGGAAGGTCGCGCCCCGGCTCCTCGTCCTGCTCGCGCGCGCCACGGGCGCGTTGCTCTGCCTCGGCGGCGCCGCCTTCGCGTTCGGCGGGGCCCCGCGCCTCCTGCGCCGGGCGGGCGAGGCGTGGCGGTGGCGTCCCCGCGTCACGCCCGTGACGGCCAAGCGCCTCCTCCGGTTCCGCCGCATCAAGCGCGGCCACTGGTCGTTCGTGGGCATCACGACCCTCTTCGGGCTCACCTGCTTCCTCGAACTCACGGTCAACAACCTGCCGCTGGTGATCCACTACGAGGGCAAGACGTCCTTCCCCGCCGTGTCCGACTGGCTGGACGGGTGGGTGCCCGTCGCCCGGTTCCCCTCCTTCCTCAAGGCGAGCGACTTCGGCCAGGCGGGCGAGGGGCGGCTCGACGTCGCGGCGTTCGTGCGACGGAGCCGCGACCCCGCCGCGTTCCGCGCCGAGGTGGACCAGCGCCGCGCCGAGGTCGAGAAGGACCGCGGCGCGTGGCTCGCCGCGCACCCGGCCCCGCCCGCCGACGCCTCGGCCGGCAAGAAGGCGACGTGGGAGGCGCAGCGCAAGAGCGCCGACCGGGGCTTCGCGCGCCGGGAGGCCGAGATCGCGGCGCTCGAGAAGAGCCTCGAGCCCTTCGAGGCGGGGCGGGCCTGGTGCCTGATGCCCATCTACCCGCACGGCCCGAGCGAGCTGCGCCACGAGTTCGAGGTTCCCCCCCCCAACGCCCCCTCCCTCCGCGGCGGGATCCCGCTCGGCACCGACCTGTCCGGGCGCGACGTGGTGCCCCTCCTGCTCTACGGCTTCCGCATCTCGCTCGCGTTCGCGCTGATCGTGTCGATCCTCGGCTACCTCGTCGGCATCACGGTGGGGGCGCTCCAGGGCTACTACGGGGGCTGGATCGACATCGCCAGCCAGCGCTTCGTGGAGATCTGGGCCTCGATCCCGTTCCTCTTCGTGATCATGATCATCGCCTCGATGATCCAGCCGACCTTCGCGCTGATGGTCGTCCTCATGGTGGTGCTGCGGGCGTGGATCGGCATCACCTACTACGTGCGCGGCGAGTACCTGCGCGAGAAGGCGAAGGACTACGTGCAGGCCGCCATCGGCTCGGGCGTGGGCGACGGCAAGATCATGCTGAAGCACATCCTGCCGAACACGCTCGTGCCGATCATCACCTTCGCCCCCTTCGGCATCGTCGGCCTCATCGGGTCCCTGGTCTCCCTCGACTTCCTCGGCTTCGGGCTGCCCGTGGGGACGCCGTCGTGGGGCGCGTTGCTGCGCCAGGGCCTCGAGAACGTCCGGTTCCATCCCCACCTCACGATCATCCCGTCCGTCGCGCTCGCCGTGACGCTGTTCTGCGTCGTCATGGTGGGCGAGGCCGTGCGCGAGGCCTTCGACCCGAAGGTCTTCTCGAGGCTCCGCTGATGCCCCCCGACGCGCGCGCCACGCTCCTACAGGTCCGCGGGCTGCGGACGTGGTTCGACGTGGAGGGCCGCACGGCGAAGGCCGTGGACGGGGTGGACTTCGCGATCCGCGAGAACGAGGTCTTCGGCCTGGTGGGGGAGTCGGGCTGCGGGAAGTCCGTGACGGCCCTGTCGATCCTGCGGCTGGTGCCGAGCCCTCCCGGGCGGATCGAGGCGGGGCAGATCCTGTTCCGGGGGCGCGATCTCCTGGCGCTCCCCTACCCCGAGATGCGCGCCATCCGGGGCCGCGACATCTCCATGATCTTCCAGGAGCCGATGACGGCCCTCAACCCCGTCTTCACCGTGGGGTTCCAGCTCCGCGAGGCCATCCGGCACCATGCATCCATGTCGAAGGCGGCGGCGACCGACCGCGCCGCCGAGATGCTCGACCTGGTGGGCATCCCCGATGGGCGCGCGCGGCTGGCGGCCTACCCGCACCAGATGTCGGGCGGCATGCGCCAGCGCGTCATGATCGCCATGGCGCTCTCGCTCCAGCCGGCGCTCCTGATCGCCGACGAGCCCACCACCGCGCTCGACGTGACGATCCAGGCGCAGGTGCTCGAGCTGATGCTCTCCGTCCGCAAGAAGACGGGCGACGCGTCCATCCTCCTCATCACCCACAACCTCGCCGTGGTGGCCGAGACCTGCGAGCGCGTCGCCGTCATGTACGGCGGGAAGATCCAGGAGGTCGCGACGACCCGCGACCTCTTCCGGCGCCCGCTCCATCCCTACACCCACGGGCTCCTGCAGTCGCTCCCCCGCGCCGATCGCCCGCCCCAGCGGCGGCTCACCACGATCCCCGGGATCGTCCCGTCGATCCTCGACTTCCCCACAGGCTGCAAGTTCTGGACGCGCTGCCCGCTCAAGGAGGACCTCTGCACGCGCGTCGAGCCCGAGCTCGTCGAGATCGCGCCGGGCCACCACTGCCGCTGCCACCTCGTCAAGCCCGACGCCCCGCCTCCCGCGGGTCTCGCCGCGCCCCTCACCCCCGCACCGGAGCCGCGCCCGTGACGTCCCCCGCGCCTTCGGGCACGCCGTACGTGAAGCCGCCGATCCCGGCCGACGCGCCGGCGCTGCTGAAGGTCGAGGACCTCAAGGTGTGGTATCCGATCCACGCCGGCCTCTTCCTCCGCCACGTCGGGGACGTGAAGGCGGTGGACGGCGTCTCCTTCTCCGTCAGGCAGGGAGAGACGCTCGGGCTGGTGGGCGAGTCCGGCTGCGGCAAGACCACGGTGGGCAAGGCCCTCCTGCGCCTCGTGCCCATCACCTCGGGGAAGATCCTCTTTCGCGGGCAGGACGGCTCGGTCGTGGACTTCGCGCCGCTCTCCCGCGCGCAGATGCGCCCGCTCCGCGCGCAGGTGCAGATGGTCTACCAGGACCCCTACTCCTCCCTCAACCCGCGCTGGACGGTGGGCGACATCGTGGCGGAGCCGCTCCTCGTCGCCCAGCCCGACCTGCCGGCGAAGGAGCGCCAGGAACGCGTCGCCTGGCTGCTCGGGAAGGTGGGCCTCACGGGCGAGCAGGCGTTCCGTTACCCGCACGAGTTCTCCGGCGGCCAGCGCCAGCGCATCGGCATCGCCCGCGCGCTCTCCACCTCGCCGCGGCTGCTCATCGCCGACGAGCCGGTCTCCGCCCTCGACGTCTCCATCCAGGCCCAGGTGCTCAACCTCCTCCAGGACCTGCAGGAGGAGTTCGGCCTCACCTACCTCTTCGTGGCCCACGACCTGTCCGTCGTCGAGCACATCAGCCACCGCATCGCCGTGATGTACCTCGGCCACGTCGTCGAGGTCGGGCCCGCGCAGGACGTCTACCACGCGCCGCTCCACCCGTACTCGCGCGCGCTGCTGTCCGCGGTCCCTCTGCCCGACCCCGAGCTCCGGCGCGCGGAGCGCGTCCACCTCGAGGGCGAGATCCCGAGCCCGATGCGCAAGCCCTCGGGCTGTCCCTTCCGCACGCGCTGCCCCCTCGCCGAAGAGGGCTGCGCGTCCTACGTGCCCGTCCTGGAGGAGGTCGCCCCCGGTCGCCTCCTCGCCTGCCCCGTGGTCGCACGCAGGGGCGGCTGACGGCGGGCGGAAGGGCCCGCGGAGGTGGGGGGCGCCGGGGGGAGGGACCCCGTCCCGTCGTACGAACGCCCTCCTGGCGGATAGAACCCTGGCCCGGAGGACTCCCCATGGACGTCGAGGCGCTCGTCGATCGCTGGCAAGGCCCCCTCTACGGGTATGCCCGGCGGATCGTCCGCAACGACGCCGACGCGGCGGACCTCACGCAGGAGATCCTCCTGACGCTCCACCGGCGCCGCGACCGGTACGATCCGGCCCGCCCCTTCGAGCCCTGGATGTGGCGCGTCGCCACGAACGTCGTGTACCGCCACCTGCGCGATGGCCGCCTGCGTCGCGTGCGGGAGCAGGAGGCCGGGGAGAAACGCGAGCTGACCCGCACCCCGACGTCGCGACCCGACGAGGACGCCGAGCACGCCGAGACCTGCCGCGCGGTGCAGGGGGCGCTCGCCGCGCTCGACGACGAGCACCGTGTGCTCCTCGTCGCGCACTGCGTGCAGGGACAGTCGCTCGGTTCGATCGCCGCGGCGGCCGGGCTCCCGAAGTCCACGGTGCAGTCTCGGGTCGAGCGGGCGCTCATGGCCTTGCGCGCCCGGCTCGCGGGCTCCCCCGCCCTCCCGGCCTCCGACGCGGGGGACGTGGGGGCCCTGCTCGAGGCCCTGCCGCCGCTCGTGCCGCCCCCGGCGTTGCGAGCCGCGGTGCTCGAGGCCGCGCGGCTCGATGCGGGGGCCTCCGAGTCCGCCCGCGAGCCGATGCCCCTGCGGGCGCGCGCCTTCGTGGCCGCGGCGGTCCTCGTGGCGCTGGCGGCCGGGCTCCTGGTCGGTCGCGCCGGAACGTCGCCGTCCCCCGGAGGTCCCATGTCCATCCCTGCTGCCGCGACGCCCGCCGCAACGCCCGCCGACCCCACCCTCGTGCGCATCGTCCTCGCGGCGCGGGACACCGGCGCCTGCGCGCGCTTCTACACCGCGCTGCTGGGCGTCGAGTTCACGGCCGCACCCATGGGCGACCTCCAGTTCTTCGACGGGCGCCTCGGCACCCTCGCGATCCGCATCTTCCCGGCGTCGGTCGCCGGCATCGAGGCGAAGGACAACCGCCACCAGCTGGGTTTCCGCGTGCCGGACCTCCGCGGGGCCCTCGCGCGCGCGCTCGCGGCGGGGGGCACCATGGATCCGGGGTGGGAGGTCCAGACCCTGCCGAATGGCCTGACGGTTGCGCTGCGCGATCCGGACGGCAACTCGATCGAGCTGTTTCAGAGGAAGTGATCGGCTGCGGGCGCGCGTCGAAGGGGCCTCCGGGGGGGGGCGCCCCAGGGCAGACCGGGAGCCCGGCCGGTCTCGAAATCGGGCGTTTTCCGGGCGCCGGACGCGTCAGGCGGTCGAGTGCACCGTCACGGCGAGTTGCCGCACGTTCGGCGCGCGGCGAGCGTGCGGAAGGGCCCTCGAGCAGGGGGGGCGGCACAGCGTCATGGCAGGCTCCGGGGGACGAGGTTCGTACATAGTTCGTAGTCTAGTCCCCCCCTCCGACAGTCCTGCCCGCCCGGTCCCGCGTGCCGGGCGCCTCGTACGGGGCCGGCCCGAGGGTGTGGAACAGGTCGTCGAAGACGTCAGGTCGGCCCCCGCCGCCCCCAGCCTTCCCGGGGAGGGCCGCCTCCCTACTTCTTCTTGTCGCCGTCCGCGAGGCGGCGGGTCGCGAGCGTCGTCTTCTTCCCGGCGATCACCTGCTCGATCCACGTGAAGACGTCCTTGACCTCGGGCGGCGACAGGGAGTGGCCCGCGGAGTGCTCGAGGACGATCACCTCGTAGCCCTTCTCGGTGAGCCCCTTCTCGGCGGCGGGGGCCGTCTCCGTGAAGTTCTGGTCCTTCGGGTCGCCGACGAGGATCACGGTGGGGGCGGGGGCCGGCTTGTCGGGCGGGTCGAAGCTCTGTTTGGCGGACCCGACGAGGATGACCCCGCGGAACTTCGTCGCTTCCTCGGGCTTGCACACGACGTCGTCCCAGAGGCGGAAGCCGCCCCCCGAGAAGCCCAGGACGAAGAGCTTCCCGTCCTCGAGCGCGAACTGGGCGCGCAGGGCCTCGAGGTACTTGGACGTGTACCCGATGGCCTCCTGGCCGTTGTCGCAGCGTTCGAGGGCGATGAGGAGCGGGGGCGCCTTCCCGGCGGAGGCCTTCACGGTCTGGAGGAAGGTCGCGGCCTTGCCGCCGTTGCCGTGGAGGAGGAGGACGGCGGGGCACGGCTTCTTCGGCGAGTACCCGGCGGGCACGAGCGCGACGAACCCCTCCTTCTTGCCGTCGATCTCGACGGTGCCCTCCTGCACGCCCTTCTTCCACGCCGGGCGGACGGGGGCGGCGGGGGTCGCGGGCTTGGGGTCGTCGGCGTGCAGCGAAACCCAGGTGGGGGCGCTCGCGAAGAGCGCGATCAGCACCAGGGCGGGCCGGGAGGGGCGCATGGATCGATGGTACCGCGCGGGGGCCTCCCGCCTCTCGGATGTGGAGGCGGCGCTCTCGTCGCGCAGGGAGTGCGGGCCGAGTGCCGGCTCCGGGTGCTACTTCAGCGCGCGCTGGATCTGGTAGATGGCGAAGTCGATCGCCTTTCGGACGTCCTCGCTCCTCTCGTACGTCTTCGCGCGGCCGAGGGGGCCGAGGGCGGCGCGCGCCTTGGCCCCCAGCTCGCCGAGGACCTTCGCTGCGTTCGCCCGGAGCTCCGCGCGCGGGTCCTTGAGCGCCGGAAGCAGGGCGTCGATGCCCGGCTTCCCCATGGCCTCGAAGATCCTCACGTAGAGGAGGGTGTCGTAGGTGGTGGCATCCGGTCGAGCCAGCGACTCGAGGATGTCGGGCACGGCGTCGAGAGCCTTGGGGCCCAAGCGCTCCAGATAGAGTCCGGCTCGACCTCGCACGGTCCGGTCTTCGTCGGCGATGCGCTTCGCCATCAGACGCGCGGCCTTGGATCCGAGCTTCCCGAAGAGGTGCCAGACGGTGTGGAACGCCGCGTCGTTGGGCCAACCGAGGATCGGGGCGAGATGGTCGAACGCTCTCGAGTCCTTGCCGGCGACGGCGGCGAGCGCGTACACGCACTCGGCGCGCACTTCGGTACGTCGATCGGTCAGCCGCTCGATCAACGCGTCGGTGGAGGATCTCTCGCCGAGGGCCCAGTGGCCGAGCAGGCGAGCCGCGCTCACGGCGAGCGTCTCCGGGTCGCGGGAGAGGACGGTGCCGAGCGCCTGAGCCTCCTCCGGCCCGTTGAGCTTGGCGGCACGCAGGACGTCCACGGCTTCCTCCGCAACGCTCGGCTCCGGGTCCGCGAGCCCGGCCCGCACCGCGGCGCGCACCGCGGGCGTCGGCTGCGTGACGGTGGCCAGGCTCCTCATCGCGGCCTCACGCACCGCGAGCTCGGGGTCGGATGCTCCCGACAACAGCAGCGAGAGGCCCTCCTCCGTGTCCGGCCCCAGGAGTCGGACCAGGATCGGCAACACCCGTGCCCGCACGGTCGCGCGCGGGTCCTTGAGGAGGGCACGGAGCGTAGGGAGCGCGGCCGCGCCCTGCTTCGCGAGTCCCGCCGCCGCTTCCGCCCACCGAATCTCGGAGGCCAGCGCCGTGGCGAGGGAGTCGAGGTCGTCGAGGGCGGGCGGGGGCGGCGCATGCGCTCCCGGCTCGTGGGGGGGGACCGGGCCGGGCCCAGGACGTGGCGCTCTGGAGCGATCCAGGGTCTCCCGGGCGGCGGTCACCACCCCCGCGTCCGGGTCGGTGGTGGCCGCCTCGAGGGCGGGCGTGGACTCCGCCATCGCCTCCGGAAGCTCCCCCAAGGCCCGGGCCGCCGCCGCACGGACCGCCGCGGACGCGTCCTTCCTCAGGACGAGTCTCAGGGGCTCCGCCGCCGGCTTCGCACCGGACGCGCCCAGCGCACGAACGCAGGCCGTCCGGATGTGCTCGTCGGGATCCCGGAGCACGAGGGGCTCGAGCAGTGGACAGCCCTCGGCCCCCAGGCCGCCCACGGCCGCCGCGGCGGCGATGCGGAGCTCCGTGGGGCCCTTGGCGAGCAGCGGCCTGAGCGCCGGTCCCGCTGCCTTCCGGGGGCGATGGGCCAGCAGCTGGAGCGCGCGCACGCGGAAGGGCAATGCCTCCTTCGCGTCCACGGCGACGTCCAGAAGCCTCTTCGCATCCGGCGGAGTCCACTGACACCGCTGCTCCGTCTCGAGGCAGAGCACCGCCATGGCGGTGGTGTAGACCGCACCGCCCGCGGATCCCCAAGCGTCCTTCGCGGGCCAGTACGTCCCATCTCTCTCGGGTTGCGCTCCGGTCCCGAGGGCGAGGTGGAGGGCGGCCCTCCACTTCTCCCACGACGGGCCTCCGAGCAGGAACATCGCCTGGCTGGCGAAGTACCAGTAGCACAGGTCGATCGCGGCGGGTGTGGACCAGAACGGAGGATGGGCTGCGCATAGCCCCTGTCCGAGCACGATGGGAGTCTGATCCGGGCGCTCGCCCTGTTGAAGGCGGATCACGAGGCCGATCGCGGTCGGGCACTCGGACTCGGAAGCCGGGAACCGGTCCTCCGTGCCCGCGAGGCGACTCGCAGGCTCTCCCCGGCGCTGGTAGCCGACTCGACCCCGCTCGGGATCGGTCATCTTGGAGAGCCACATCATCGCGCCCTCCCATTCCTCCTGGTCGGAAGGAAAGGGTGCGGGAAGCCCCTTGGCCGTGGCCACGCGTGTCACGGCCCGCGCCGCCGCCAGGACCGCGCACATCGCCCCGGTCATGGACGTGTCGTTGTCGCCGGGCTTCACCCCGTAGCGCCATGCGAAGTAGGGGTTCCTCGCCGCCCGGACGAAGGCGACGGCGCGCTCCGCGGGATCGTAGAGCGCCTCGGATCCGGTGAGCGCGTACGCCTCCACGATCGCGAGCGCTCCGTAGGCGTGGTTGTAGAAGGCATTGCCCGGGCCGACGCCACCGACGCACCCGTCCGATTTCTGTGCCTTGAGGAGGCGTTGGAGGCCCCGTGACACGACCTGCCCGTACGGTTCCGGACCCTCCGGCCAGTACCCGGCGCCCAGGAAGGCCAACACCGCGAGCGCCGTCACCCCCACGTCGTACGCGGGGTTTCCCGCGCCTCCGATGCGTGCCGACCACCCTCCCTGTGCGTCCTGCACCGAGGCGAGCCAGCGGAGGCCCTCCTCGGCCAAGGGAGACTTGGGTGGGGTTCGGAAGCCGAGCGGTAGCAGGGCTGCGCGTTCGTCCGCCGCGGCACGTGCGGCGCGGGCGGCGTCTTCGCCTGCGGTGGCATTGCGGGGCGCGTGCAGCAGCCAGCCGATCGCAACCAGCACCAGGGAGGCAACGAGGTTTCGGGGGGTGACGACGCGCATGCACCTCCGACCTGCTCCCGGGGAGCGTCCGGCTCCCTCGATCGACCCCCCGAGCACCATGCCCCCGGGGCCCCGGGCGTCCGTTCCCGCGCAGCATACCTTCCGAAGCGTCGCAGGTTGCTACAGGTTCGGGCGAGCCGGCCGGGGGTGACGGGCCGGAACGTCTGCACCGCAACCTGTGCGGGCCGGGGGCGGGCCGCGGGGGTGCGAGATCCCGTCCCGAGTCCGCCTGCCGCCTGCTGCCTGCGCACGGAGGCGGCGCAGAGAAGGGGAGAGATTCGGCGGCCGCGTAGACTGGGGGCGTCGCGGCCGCGTTCGGCGGGTCCCCGCGTTCGCGGGGGAGCGCTCCGCGGTGCGGCGTGGAGGGCCTCGCCATGCGCTCCCGAGCACGCGCGGGTTCGGCGCGATGGGGGATCTGGGCCGCCCTCGCGCTCGGAACGCTGAGTCCGTCGCCGGGCGCAGAGGCGGGCGAGGAGGCGGGCGGCACCTACACGCCGGCGACCGCCGCCTACACGCTGCCGCTGCCGGCCGGATGGAAGGCCGCGCCCGTGGCATCGGCCACCGGCGTCGAGACCCTCGCGTTCGGCGCCGAGGCCGGAGCAACGCCCAAGGACGCCGCCGAGGGGCTGTGGGTCCACCTCGTGCCGATCCCCACGGACGAGCAGCTGGACGACATCCGGTGGCGCACCGAGTACGCCGCGATGCTCCTGCGCACGGTGCATCCCGACGCGACGCTCGACCCGGCGACGGCGCAGGCGGCGCCGCTCTCGGGGACGCCCGGCACGCGATGGACGATCGCCGCCGGGGTCGGGGGGGGCGCCCGGCGGGGCGAGTTCCGCCTGCTCCTGCGCCGCGACCTCCTCCTCGGGGTCGAGGCGAGCGCCCCTGCGGCAGCCTGGGATCGCGCGAGGGAGAGCCTCCTGCGAGTCGTGGACTCGCTCCGATGGGCCTCCCCTCCGCCCGTGACGGCGACGCCGCCCGCGGAGCCGCAGCGGGCTTCCGCCGTGGCCGCCCGCTACCGCGGCTCGGTGCCGAACGTCTTCGCCCACGCGCGGAGCGACGCCGACGGCAACCTCGCGGGGGTGCCCCAGCCCGTGGACACGTTGGGGGAGCTGTTCTCGGGCACCGGCTTCGTGGTCACCGCGGACGGCTACGTCGTCACGAATCGGCACGTGGTGGCCCACGAGCAGAAGGACGGCCGCACGCGCTTCACCTACGACCCCGTCGTGCTGCGCTGGGACCCGCTGCTCGGCCGGCAGGACGACGTCGCCGACGTGGTGGCGGTGGGACGTCAGTGGGACCTGGCCCTGCTCAAGCTCCGGGGCGCCGGGCCGTGGACCCCCATGCCCCTGTCCGACATCGACGCCGTGAGCGACGCGCAGCAGGTCCTCGTGATGGGCTGGCCGAGCGTGGATCCCGACGCACCGCTCCTGCTGCACCACAACTGGAACGTGATCGCCGGGATCGAGCGCGATGCGAAGCTCCGGCCGCGGATCATCCGCCACGGCGCCCGTACGACAGCGGGGAACAGCGGCGGGCCCGTGTACGGCCTCGAGACCGGGGGCGTGGTGGGCGTCCACACGCGCGGCTACATCTCGACGGCCCACGAGTTCCAGGACATGTTCCAGCACGGGGCGGTGCCCGTGGACCGCGTGATCTGGGAGTTCCCCCAGGTCTTCGCGCCCGAGGCCCCGGGGACGACGCAGGAGGCGCGCCTGGCCCGGGCGGCGTTCTTCTTCCGCCAGGATCGTTTCGGGGCGGCGATGCTCGAGTGCAACCGCATCCTCGCGGCGGATCCGAACGAGGGGCGCGCGCACGCCTACCTCTACCGCATCCTGCGCCTGCAGGGGGAGCCGCAGTTCGCGCAGGAGCACTTCGCCCCGGCGGTCGCGCAGGACCGCTCGCGGGTGCTCGTGCACCTCTTCGCGGCGCGCAGCGCGCTCGAGGAGGGCGACGTGACGGCGCTCGGACGCGAGGCGGCGCTGGCTGCGAGCACCGCCCTCGCGTTGGGCGAGAAGAACCCCGAGACGACCCTGCTGCTCGGGCACGCGCTCTCCAACGCCTCGTTGTTCGAGGCGGCGTTCGAGGAGTCGGGGAAGGCGAGCGCCGAGGCACGCACCATGCAGGGCATGGCGAGGCTGCGGAGCTGGCTGTCCCGCTCGGCCGTCGTCTCCCTTTCCGGCGCCCCGCCGCTCTCCGACGAGGATCTCCAGGCGATCGGCGGTCCCCTCACCGAGGGACTTCGTCTCTGGCCGCTCCACACGCCGGCCTACGTCTATCTCGCGCTGCTCTACGCGTTGCGGGGGCAGCAGGACCCCGTGGGACCACTCGTGGCCTCGGCCCGCGCGCTGGGCGACTACGATCCGGAGACGCTCACCGCGCTCGCCTACCTCGACCTCCTCCGGGACGATCCCGCCCAAGCGACGATCGACGCCTGGAACGCGTTCGGGATCCGACCCACCGCCCCGGCGTCCTACCTCCTCGGGGTGGCGGAGGTGCGGCTCGCCCATCTGCTCGAGACCCTCGGGAAGGACGATCGCCGCCGCATCACCGTGGTGAACGTCCTCGACGGCCTGGGCCTCACCACCGACGCTGCGCGCCTCCGCAACGCGGGGGCGGGCCGCATCGACCGCGCACGCCAGTCGGTCCGCAACCGGATGGCCACCCAGCTCGACAAGCAGGCCCTGCTCGGCTGGTGGGACTTCGCGATCCTGACGCCGCTGGAGCGGTGAGGCGCTGCGCAGGAACGACTGCGGTGACCCGAGGCCGAGCGCCGCGCGGACGATCGCGAGGAACGAGGAGGATTGCGTGTTCCCGACACGTTGACGACGAGTGACGACG
>CAZJJQ010000036.1:0-14846 GCA_964546345.1 uncultured Planctomycetales bacterium | reverse complement strand
TGACGAGCTGGAGGCGCAGCAGGAGCACGCGGCGGTCCACGCGGTCCACCACCGCCCCCGCCGCCGCGGAGAGGAGCGCCATGGGCAGGAACGAGAGCGCCGAGGTGATGCCGAGGTCGAGCTCCCGCCCGGTCAGGTCGTACACGAGCCAGCCCTGGGCCGCGCTGCGCGCCCAGGACCCCACCATGGACACGCCCTGCCCGACGAAGAACCCCCGGTAGGTGGGGACGCGCAGCGCCGCGAAGGTGCGCCCCGCCCACCCGTCCTCCCGGCCGGCGCCCCGAGGCGCCGCGTCCGCGGGGGCGAGCGGGTCCTCGGGCCCGCCGGTCATCGGGGCCGACGCGAGACGGTCAGGTCCGCGAAGCTCTCGGTCTCGACGGTGTAGTCGAGCTCGCGCGCGACGGAGCGGATGCGACGCCGCAGCGCCACCCGATGCGCGCGGAACGCCCCGCCCTCGACCTCCACGAGCCGCTCGCCCTCCATGGCGCCGCGATACTCGATGCGGACGGCGTCCTTCCCCTGCGGACCGGTGTCCCCGGCGTGCTCCTGCCGGGCCGCGACGCGCAGGCGCAGCGCGGCGCGCCCGTCGGGGAGGACCTCGCGCCCCTCGACCCGGACGGCGCCGAGGACGGGGATCTCCGCCGCCCGCCCCACCGCGGCCTCCGCGCGGAAGAGGGTCCACCCGACCTCGAGGAAAGGGCGGTCCAGCGCGACCACGTCGTCGATGGGGAGGATCTCCCCGACGCGCACGTCTCGATCGGGCAGGGAGAACCGCTCCGTGAACGCGGCGCCGAACGCTTCGAGGTCGGGCAGCGCCTCGGAGGGGCCCGTCCACCGGATCGTGCGCGGGACGGCGCCGCCCGCGGGGGCCTCGACGAAGGTGAGCCCGAGCTCGAGCCGACGGGGCGCCGCGGGGGCGGAGCCCACGCGCTCGACGAGGTCGAAGGTGGCGGACAGCGTCGAGCGGACGCCGTCCGCGGCGGCCTCCGTGCGCCTCGTCCCCGTGACGGTGCCCTCGAACGAGCGCGTGGGGACCTGGCGCTCGTGGCCGAAGCGGCCCGTCGCGACCTGGCGGTAGCGGACGCGGCCGGAGAGGTCGAAGCCCTCGCCGGGCACGGGCCCGTGCGTGCCCCGGATCGGCGCGCCCGACGGGGCCGCATCCGCCACGTCGGGCAGGAACGGGTCGCCTCCCCCCGCGCCCCCGCCGCCCCCTCCACCCCCCGCGCCCCCGCCGCGGCCCCTCGTCACGAACCACCCCCCGAGGCCCAGGGCCGCGACGGCGAGCACGAAGGCGAGACGGCGGGCGATCACGGCGAGGGACTCCCACGGGACAGGGCGAGCGCGAGGAAGCGCCGCAGGCGCTTCGGGTGGAGCAGGAGCCGCGGGTCGGCCCGGACCGCGGCGCGGAAGCTCCGACGGTACCCGGCCGCATCGCCCACGCGACGGTAGTTGCGGGAGAGCCAGTTCAGGTGGCGGGCGAGGAGGCGCCGTCGCAGCGCCATCGCGCGCGCGGGCGTGCGCGGGTCGTCGAAGTAGCGCGGCAGCCAGACCGCGAGCGAGGCCTCCTGCGTCTTCGGATCGTGGCGCGTCTGACCGGGGTGGCGCCGCGTCGCGACCACCGGGACCGGCACGTCCACGAAGGGCCCCACCTCGGCGGCCCGCAGGAGGAAGAGCCAGTCCTCGCCGATGGCGACGTCTTCGTCGAACCCGCGCACGTGCCCGAGGAGGCGGCGCGGGAACGTCACCGTGACGTTGAGCGGCATGCGCCCCAGGCACTGCTCCCGCAGGCGGTCGCGGCACGTCTCCCTCCCTCGGGCGGCCTTGCGCCGCTGCCCCGGGAGCTCGCGTCCCGCCTCGTCCGTCGCGACCGCGCGCCCGCTCGCGAGCACGGCCTCGGGATGCCGGGCCAGGGCGTCCAGGAGCGTCCGGAGCCCGCCCGGAAGGTAGCGGTCGTCGTCGTCGAGGAACGCGACGTGGCCGCGCGACGCCGCGGCCAGGGCGCGATTGCGCGCCGCGCTCCGGCCCCCGTGCGGCGCGACGAGCACGCGGAGGCGCGGGTCCAGGACCTCCGCGAGGGCGGCCTCCGTCGCCGGCTGGGGCCCGTCCACGGCGACGAGCACCTCGACGTCCACGCCCTCCTGCGCCAGCGCGCTCCGCACGGCCTCCACGCACCACGCGGGCCGCCCGTAGGTGGGGATCACCACCGAGACGCCGCGGTCCGGCGCGGTCACCGGCGCACGCGGCGGCTCATCGGGCCGGGGGCGCACCCTCGCGGGCGACCTCGAGGCCCTGCCAGGTGCCGCCGAACCGCAGGTCCACCACGGTGACGCGATCGATCGTGCCTTCGAGCTCGATGCGCAGGTGCGTGACCCCGGGCGCCGACACGGTCGCCGTCACGCCCTTCAGCACGCCCGGATCGTCCTTCAGCGCCTCGGGAGCGCCGACGGAGAGGAACACGAGCACGGACGTGGAGGCCTTGCCCGTCTCGCGGCGCCGCACGACGAGGGACTCTCCCGGCTTGACGTCGTGCACGTCGAGGTCGAGCGTGCGCCTCCCGTCGGGCGAGGCGACGAGGCGCGCCGTCGCGGCGTCGAGGTGCTCGGCGGCCACGTAGGGCTTGCCCGCCGCGGGGACGGGACGGCTCTCCGGCGCCGGCGCGACGAGGTCGCGGCCGCCGAAGAGGAACCACCAGGCGCCGCCGGCGCCCGCGGCGAGGACCACCAGGGTCGCCGCCACGAACCAGCCCCTCCCGCCGACGGACGGCTCGGGGGTCGGTGTGGTGGACGGAGGCGGGGCGGCGGTCATCGGGGCACCCGGGGCCACGGGGGGACTAGAAGGGCAGGTCGTCCCCCGGCTCGCTCGACGGCGGCGGGAGGGGCGACGGCTTGCGGGGCCCCTTCGACGTCGCCCGGACGGGCGCGCGCGGGGCGGCGGAAGGCGCGGAGGACGGGGGGGAAGGAGGGGTTGGGGAGGCGGGGGGCGGCGGGGGCGGACGGGGGGCGGGGCCGGAGGCGCCGGGAGGCGCCGGCACGAGCCCCTCGGGTCCCACCTCGAGCGCCGTCTCCACGGCGCCACCCTCGGCGGTGGCCACCAGCTCGGTCAGGCGCCTCTCGGCCGCGTCGAGGATCCGGCGGCAGGCCGAGAGATGGGAGACCCCCTCCTGGTAGCGGGAGATCGACGCCTCGAGCGAGAGGGCGTCGCCCTCGAGGTCGCCGACCACCGCCTCCAGGGCCTCCAGGTGGGCCTCGAAGCTGAGGGCCTTGGGATCGTCCTGGCCGGGCGGGGGGGGCATCGGGCGGAGGATAACACGGGGGGCCCGTCGGCCCGCCGGCCCGGGGGCTTCCCCCCTCCCTCCCCGGACGCGGCTCGACGCCCCCCGATCTTCCCCGAGGATGGGATCGTGCCCAGGGCCCTCCTCCTCCTCGTGTGCGCCCCGTACCTGGGCGTGGCCGTCGCCTATCTCGAGGCGCGCCGCCGAGGCGAGAGCGCGCCGCGGTGGTCCCGGCTCGCCGGCCTCGCGACCGTGTGCCTCCATCTCGTGGGCCTCGTGCTGCTCGGACGCGAGACGGGGCGCAGCCCGTTCCAGACGGAGAGCCAGGCGGTCTCGTTCCTGGCGTGGAGCGTCGCGGCCCTCTACACGGTGCTGGAGGCGACGAGCGGCATCGCCACGTACGGCGGCCGCTTCTGGATGCTCGCGGCGGTGCTCGCGGGCGCGGGCGTGCCCGGCATCGCGGCCGAGACCGGGTGCGCGCCCCCCGTGACCGTGCCGGACGCGATGCGCTCGTTCCACGTCGGCTTCGCGCTCCTCGGCACCGCGGCCATCGTGGCCGGTGGCCTGCTCGCAACGGCCTACCTCGGGACCTACCGGCGGATCAAGGCGCGCCGCATCGTGCCGGGGGCCACGGAGGGACCGTCGCTGTTCGGCCTCCAGCGCCTCGCGCGCGACGCGTCCTTCGCGAGCCTCGCGCTCCTCGGCCCATCGCTCTTGCTCGGCTGGCTCGTGCTCCGCCGCCAGAGCGCGCACACCGTGTGGGCGACGGTCGAGCTCGCCCTCGCGGCGCTCCAGTTCGGCCTCCTCGTCGTCGCCGCGTTCCTGTGGTGGCGCCGGCCGCTGCGCGGCGCCGTGGCCGCGTGGATCAACGTCGTCGCCACGGTGATGGCGGTCCTCGCGTTCGCGGTGGTCCACCCGCTCCTCACGCGGGCCGGAGGCGGCTAGCCCGACCTATTCATGAAGGACGAGGCCGCCGAATGAGCCGACCGCACGACAGGCAGCCGTTGGGGCCGATGCATGCGGCCCGGGCGCGGAGCGAGCCCGACGATCGCGTGTCCTTGCCACACGCCGAGGAGGGATCGCCCCGCGGGAGCGACCCCGGCACGCCAGCGGACCGTAGGATGCGCCCGGGCCGCAGGCGCGGCGCCAACCTCGTCCCCTTCATGAAGAGGTCGGGCTAGTGGAGATCGTCCAGGTCGGCATCGACCACCGCACCGCCCCCCTCGCGGTGCGGGAGCGGATCGCCCTGCCCGGCGACCGCGTGGGGCCCGCCGTCCGCTCCATCGCGGACGAGCCGTGGGCGAGCGAGGCGCTCCTCGTCTCGACCTGCAACCGGACCGAGGCGTACGCCGTCTCCACCGACCCCGACGCGGTCGAGCTCCTGATGGCGGCCCTGCGCCGCTGCGTCCCCAACGCGCCCGCCGAGGACGAGGGCGTCTGGGTGCGGCGCACGGGCGAGGACGCCGCGAACCACCTGTTCCGCGTGGTGGCCGGCCTCGAGTCGGCGATCCTCGGGGAGACCGAGATCCAGGGCCAGGTGAAGGAGGCCCACCGCGTCGCGCTCGAGGTGAAGACGGCGGGCCCGTTCCTCGACCGGCTCGCGAGCCTCGCGCTCAAGGCGGGGAAACGCGCCCGCACGGACACCGGCCTCAGCCGGGGCGCGATCTCCCACGGTCAGGCGGCCTACGAGATCGTGCGTCGCCTGTTCGGGGGCCTCAAGCAGCGCACCGTGCTCGTCGTGGGCGCGGGCGAGATGGCCACCCGTGCCGCGACGGCGCTCGCGGCGCTCCCCGGGGGCACGTACGTCGTCGCCAACCGCACCCGCGCGACCGCGGAGGTGCTCGCCAAGGACCTCTCGGGCGCGGCGGTGGTGGGGCTCGAGGAGGTCCCGGAGCGCCTGTGCGCCGCGCACGTCGCCATCTTCGCCGGAGGCGGCGAGCCGCTCTCGCGCGCGGCCTGCGCGCTCGCGGTGGCGAGGCGCCGCGACCCGCTCCTCCTGCTCGACTACGGCATGCCCCGCTGCATCGACCCGGCGGTCACCGAGATCCCCGGCGTGTTCCTCTACGACCTCGAGGCCACCGAAGCCCTGATGGCCAAGAGCCTCGAGGGCCGCCGCGAGGCCGTGGCGGCCGCGGAGACGATCCTCGACGAGGAGCTCGAGGCCTTCCGGGCGTGGCACCGCACCCGGCGCGCCGCCCCGGCGATCCGGAGCCTCCACGCATGGGCCGAGGACATCCGCAAGACGGAGCTCGCCCACCTGCCGGAGGACACGCCTACGGCCCTCCGCGACGCGATGGACCGGCTGACGCGCCGCATCGTGGATCGCATCCTCCGCCGTCCGACGGCGCGCGTCCGGCAGGGGGTGGAGGCCGGCGACCCGGCCCTGCCCACGCCCGACGCGCTCCGCAACGTGTTCGGCCTCGACGACGTCCAGCCGCTCGAGCACGAGGCCGCAAGCCACGGAGCGCCGCTCCCGACGCCTTCCCCCACCCCCGACGCGACCGACCCGGACGCGTCCCGTCCCGAGGCCCCATGACCGCCCCCCTGTTCGTCCGCGCCGTCCGAGGCGAGCCCGTCGAGCGGTTCCCGGTGTGGATGATGCGACAGGCCGGTCGCTACCTCCCCGGCTACCGGGCGATCCGCGCCAAGACGCCCTTCCTCGATCTCTGCCGCTCGCCCGAGCTCGCGGCGGAGGTGAGCCTCGAGCCCGTGGAGCGGTTCGACGTGGACGCGGCCATCGTCTTCGCCGACATCCTGCTGACGGCCGACGCCATGGGCGCACCCGTGGACTTCGACGACGGCGGCCCCCGCCTCTCGCGCCCCATCCGGAGCGCCGCCGACGCGTCGATCCTGCACGCGCCCGACGCCGCCCGCGTCGCGCCGACGATGGAGGCGATCCGCCTCATCCGGAAGGCCCTCCCGCCGACCAAGGCGGTGATCGGCTTCTCGGCGGCGCCCTTCACGCTCGTGTGCTACCTGGTCGAGGGCGGCACGAGCCGGGACTTCAACGCCGTGCGCCGCCTCCTCCACGAGGACCGCGACGCGTTCCGCACGCTGCTCGACCGCGCCACCGACGCGCTCATCCCCTACCTGAAGGACCAGGTGAGCGCGGGGGCCGACGTCCTCCAGCTGTTCGACACCTGGGGCGGCCTGCTCTCTCCTGCGGACTACGAGGCCCTCGTGGCCCCGGCGGCCGCGAAGGTGATCGCCGGGCTCGGGGCCGGCCACCCCCCGGTCATCCTGTTCCCCGGCCTCGGCGCCGGCGCCCACCTCGAGGCGGCCGCCGCCACCGGGGCGAGCGCGCTCAGCGTCGACTGGCGCACCGACCTCGCCGACGCGTACGCCCGCGTGGGCGGCAGGGTCCGCCTGCAGGGCAACTTCGATCCCGCGGCCCTCTACGCCCCCCCGGCGGCCATCGCCGGGAAGGTCGCGGCCATGCTGGACGCCGTTCCGGCCGGTCGCCCCCACCTCGTCAACCTCGGGCATGGCATCCTGCCGGACGTGCCGGTGGACCACGCCGCGGCCTTCGTGAAGGCGGCGCAGGCCTACCGGCCGAAGGGAGCGCGCCCGTGAGCGAGACCCCGTTCGTCGACCGCCCACCCGACCGGAGCGACCTCGCGCGCGCGCTCGAGCTCACGCCGCGCTACGACAAGCCGGGCCCCCGCTACACGAGCTACCCGCCCGCGCCGCACTTCGTGGACGAGATCGACGGCACGGTCGCGGCCGAGGTCTACCGCGCCCGCGGCCCCGACGCGCCCCCCCTGTCGCTCTACGCGCACCTGCCCTTCTGCGAGTCGCTCTGCACCTACTGCGGCTGCAACGTCGTCATCAGCCGCAACCACGCGATCGTCGAGCGCTACCTCGCCGGCCTCGAGAAGGAGATCGACCTCGCCTCGAAGGCGCTCTCGGGCGGTTCCAGGGAGGTGGTGCAGTTCCACCTGGGCGGCGGCACCCCGACCTACTTCTCGCCCTCCGAGCTCGAGCGGCTCCACGGGATGATCGCCGAACGCTTCACGTTCCGTCCCGGGGCCGAGATGGCCCTCGAGGTGGACCCCCGCGTCACCACGCGCGAGCACGTGACCACGCTGGCGCGGCTCGGCTGGCGCCGGATGAGCATGGGCATCCAGGACTTCGACCCGAAGGTCCAGGAGGCCGTCCACCGCCACCAGACGCTCGCGGCCACCCGCGATCTCGTCGCGCACGCGCGCGAGGCCGGGTTCACGAGCGTGAACGTGGACCTCATGTACGGGCTCCCCTACCAGCGCCTCGACTCCTTCCGGCAGACGCTCACGGACGTGATCCGCGACCTCTCGCCGGACCGCGTCGCGATGTTCGGCTACGCCCACGTGCCGTGGCTCAAGTCCCACCAGCGCAAGATCGAGGACGACACGCTGCCCTCGGCGAAGGAGCGCCTCGCGCTCTTCCAGGCCGGCGTCGAGGCGTTCGTGGGCGCAGGCTACGACTTCATCGGGCTCGACCACTTCGCCAAGCCCGACGACGAGATGGCGCGCGCCCGCGCGACCGGCGACCTGCACCGCAACTTCATGGGGTTCCACACCTCCGCCGGCTCCGACATGGTGGCGTTCGGCATCACGGGGATCGGCGACACGGGTGGCGTCTACCTCCAGAACCGCCACACGATCGTCGCGTGGGAGCGGGACCTCGCCGAGGGCCGGCATCCGGTCCAACGCGGCTACCGCCGCACCCCCGACGACGTGCTCCGCGGCAACGTCATCCAGGAGCTCATGTGCAACGGCCGCGTGGGCCCCGCGATGCTCGAGGCCGGCGGCACCACCCCCTGGCGCACGCGCTTTGCCTCCGAGCTCGAGCGCCTGGCGCCCATGGTGGAGGACGGCATCGTCGTCGTGAGCGACGCGGGCCTGCGGCTGACGCCGCTCGGCCGCCTCTTCGTGCGCAACGTGTGCATGGTCTTCGACGCGCACCTCGGGACCCCGCCGCCGCGCGCGAAGAGCCCGGACGCGCCGCGCTACAGCCGCACGGTGTAGCGGCAGCCCTCCGTCCATGTCCCGCATCGGCGTCGTGCTGTCGAACCTGGGCGGTCCGGAGGTCCCGGAGGCGATCCAGCCGTTCCTGCAGAACCTCTTCTCCGACCCGATCATCATCCCGATCCGGCCCGGCTTCCTGCGGCGCTTCGTCGCGCGCAGGATCAGCACGAAGCGCGCCCCCAAGGTGGCGAAGGACTACGCCCGGATCGGCGGCGCCTCGCCGCTCGTGCGCCTGACGAACGCGCAGGCCGCCGGCCTCTTCGCGATCCTCGAGCGGCGGGCGCCGGGCCGCTACGCGACGGCGGTGGCCATGCGGTACTGGAAGCCGTTCACCGAGCAGGCGGTGGACGCGCTCCTCGCCGCGGGATGCGACCGGTTCCTCCACCTGCCGCTCTACCCGCAGGAGTCGCTCGCGACCACGGAGTCGTCGAGCCGGGAGCTGCGGCGGGTGCTCGGGGAGAAAGCGAGGGGCGCGCCGTTTTCCGAGGTGCGGTCCTACGCCGTAGACCCGCGCTACGTCTCCGCGCTGCGCCGCACCGTCGAGGACGGCCTCGCCGCCATGGCGGCGGCGGGCGCGCCGACGCCGTACGTGCTCTTCTCGGCCCACGGGCTCCCGGAGAGCTTCCAGCGCAAAGGCGACGGCTACGTGAAGGAGATCCAGGCGACGAAGGAGGCCGTCTGCCGCGGGATGCCGTGGGAGACGGGCCTCTCGTTCCAGAGCCGCGTCGGCCCCGTCGAATGGGTCAAGCCCTACACCGACGCGACCATCGAGGAGCTGGCGGCGCGCGGCGTGAAGTCGCTCCTGATGGTGCCGCTCGGCTTCGTGTCGGACCACTTCGAGACCTTGTTCGAGATGGACCTCCTCTACGGCGACCTCGCGAAGGAGAAGGGCATGACGCACGTCGGTCGCGCGCCCTCGCTCAACGCCCGTCCCGACTTCCTGGAGGCCCTCTCCGACCTCGTCCTGGAGGCGACGCGATGAGCGCGGACGCGCCGCTCGATCGGATCCTGGTGGGCGCGGGGCTCTGCGGCCTCGCCGCCGCGTGGTGGGCACGTCGCGGGGGCGGGCGCGTCGCCCTGTTCGAGGCCGCGCCCCGCGTGGGCGGCGTCGTGCGCACCGAACGCGTGGGCGGCTACCGCGTCGAGCGCGCCGCGGGCTCCTTCCCCTCGACGGCGGAGCACCTCCTCGCGCTGCACGCGGGGCTTTCGAAGGCGCCGCCCATCCGCCCCCCGAGCACGGAGGCGGCGCGGCAGTACATCCTCACGCGCCACGGGCTCCAGGCGCTCCCGCGCACGCCGCCCGCGTTCTTCGCCTCCCCGCTCCTCTCGGCGGGGGCCAAGCTGCGTTTGCTCTCCGAGATGACGCGGGGCCCCGACCACGTGGGCCGGCCCAGCACGATGCACGGGTTCGTGCGCCGGCGGTTCGGGCTCGCCGTGGCGGAGCAGTTCCTGCGCCCCATGACGCTCGGCATCTACGGCACGCGCCCGGAGGACCTCGGGCTCGCCGACGCCTTCCCCGCGCTCGACAAGATGGACCGCGCGGGCAGCATCCTGCGCGGGATGGGGAAGAGGAAGGGCTCCGCGAAGCGGTCGATCCTCGTGTTCGAGGAGGGCATGGAGGCCTTCCCGAAGGCCATCGCCGCCGACCTCGGAGACGCCGTGCGCACGGGCACGCCGGTCGCAGGGCTCGAACGCACGGGCGCGACGCTGCGCGTGCACGGCGCGAACGGCCTCCTCGGCGAGGCGACCTCGGTCACGCTGGCGACCACGGCCCCGGACCAGGCGCGGCTCGTCGCGACCCTCGCGCCGAAGGCCGCGGCGATCCTCGAGGGCGTCCGCTACGTCCCCATGGTCGTGGTCGCGGTGGGCCTCGCCCCCGAGGACGCCGCGCGCGTGCCGAAGGCCTTCGGCTTCCTCAAGGCCCCGGGCGCGCGGGAGCGCATCCTGGGCGCCTCGTTCCCGTCGTGCCTGAACCCCGCCGTGGCCCCCGAGGGCCACTTCCTCATGAACGTGTTCGTGGGCGGCGGCGCCGACCCCACGGCCATCGACCTCGACGACGACGCGATCCGCGGCATCGTCGAGAAGGACCTGTCCTCGATCCTGCGCGGCCCGGTGAAGCCCGACCTGCTCTCGATCCACCGCTGGCCGCGCGCGATCCCGATTCTCGCGCCCGGCCACCGGGTCCGCCTCGGGGACGCGCAGCGCCTGCTCGACCCGTTCGGGATCCGCCTGTCGGGCTCGCACGTCACGGGGGTGGGCGTGCACTCGTGCGCGGCGCCGCCGACGACGGGGTAGGGAGCCGGGCGCTCACTTCCCCCCCGTCGCGCGCCAGTGCGACTCCAGCTGCCGGACGATCCGGTCCTTCGTCCCCGGCGGAAGGCGGGCGAGGGGCTTCTCGGAGCGCACGGCGTGGGGCGGGCAGCCGATCGCGATGGAATCCTCGTGGCGCAGGAAGCGCTCGAGGGCCGCGTCCTGGAGCGGCGCCCACTCCCCGAGCGGGTAGAGGGCGCTCTCCCCGCGGTAGGTGACGCCGTCGGCGGTCACCGTGGCGTGCTTCCTCATCTCCTCGAGGGGGATCACGCGCCACGGGACCCGGACGATCAGGGCCTCCTCCATGCCCTCGAGGAACACGACGTGGCGCCCGAACCACCACATCTCCGGCGGACCCTTCCCGTCGAAGGACGTCTGGAACGTGGCGCTGCCGGAGAGCGGGCTGAAGGGCACCTGCCTCGCCCGGGGCCTCCCGTCCATGAACTCGCGATAGTCCGTCACGTCGCCGAGGATCGCATCGACGGCGACGACCGAGTCCGGCTTCGAGAGGACCCAGCAGAACTGGTGGAGATCGACCTCGGTGCCGCTCCCGAACAGGCTGGCCGCCGTCACCGGGCCCGGACGCGCCGACTCCGCGGTCCGGAGCGCCTCCCCGAGACCCACGACGTTCGTGGGGATCGCCCAGGTCGAGGGATGGATCGGCTGCTTCTCGGGGTACAGGGTCACCTCCCCGAAGCCGCCGAGGAGGCCCAGGCAGCCCTGCTTCGCGCCGGGCGAGAGGAACCGGAGCGTCCCGTTCCCCCCGGAGACCGTGAGATCGACGGTGCCGTCGGCGTTCGGGACCACCGTCACCTCGACGAGGATCGCGTCCGGCTTCCACTTCGCGCGCGCCGCGCGCAACGCCTCCGCCACGAGGGGCTCGAGCTTCGACGCCTTCAGATCCCGACCGCTCGTCGCGGCGTCGCCCTGCTTCGACTCCGCCGACACCTTCGTCCAGGTCCCCTTGCCGCGTGCGCTGGTCAGCTGGACCTGCGGTCCGAACGGCTCGTACGTGCCCTCCTCGATCGTCGCCCCGTCCTTCCCCACGAGCCGGAACTTCCCCGCCTTCGCCTCCAGCCGGCCGACGACCGTAGGGAGTGTCCCGTTCATGTCCGTCGCGATGTAGGACCCGGCGGCGTTGACGTCGATGCTGAGCGTCGCCGTCCCGCCCCCCTCCTTGGGGTTGAAGAACACCATCCAGGTCCCGACGAAGCTCTGATCCTCGAGCGTGGGCTCCTCCGCACGCACCCCCGCGGCCGACACCCACATGATCCACAGGACCGCCAGCCCCATCCACGTCGTCTTCATCGTGCGCCTCGCCGCCAAGGACCCCGCCGATCGGCGACAGGATACCGCGGCGGCCCGCCCGGAGTCGCCGGGCCCGGTCATAGCGCGGGCTGACGCCCGCAACCCAAGAAGCACGGGGGGGGCCGCCGACGGGAAGCCGAATCACGGCGCGTGGCGCCGTGACTACCGCCGGAAACCTGCGCGCGGCGCGCAGAATTCGGGCGGTAGTAGATCAGCGCGGCGCGCTCCGAGCCCACGCCGCCGCGGCGCGCGCCACCTGGTCGATCTCGGCGTCGCCGTGGGTCGTCGAGACGAACCACGCCTCGAACGCCGACGGCGGGAGGTAGACCCCCGCCGCGAGCATCGCCGCGTGGAAGGGTCGGAACCGGTCCGTGCGCGTGGCCTTCGCCTCGCCGAGGTCCTTCGGCGCCTTCGCCGAGAACCACAGGCCCATCATCCCGCCGCGACGGGGCGCGACCGCCTCGATGCCGGCGCCGACGAGCGCCGCCTCGAGACGCGAGGCCAGCTGCTCCGTGGCCGCGGCCATCGTCTCGAAGGCGCCCGGCGCGAGCAGCGCGCGCAGGGTGGACAGCCCCGCGGTCATGGCCACGGGGTTCCCCGAGAGCGTGCCCGCCTGGTAGACGGGCCCCTCGGGCGCGATCTGCCTCAGGAGGTCGGCGCGGCCGCCGTACGCCCCCACCGGGAAGCCGCCGCCGATCACCTTCCCGAGGCAGGTGAGGTCGGGCCGCACGCCGAAGAGCGCCTGCGCGCCTCCGCGATGCACCCGGAAGCCGGTCATCACCTCGTCGAACACGAGGAGCGCGCCGAACTCGTCGCACAGGCGCCGCAGCCCCTGCAGGAAGCCCGGCAGCGGCTCGACGAAGCCCATGTTGCCGACGATGGGCTCCACGAAGATCGCCGCGACCTTGCCGCGGTTCGCCTCGAACGCGCGTCGCACGGCGTCGAGGTCGTTGTACGGCACCGTCAGGGTCGCGGCCGCGACGGTGGAGGGCACGCCCGGGCTGTCCGGCGTGCCGAACGTGAGCGCGCCGCTGCCCGCGGCCGAGAGGAACGAGTCCGCGTGGCCGTGGTAGCAGCCCTCGAACTTGATGACCCCGTCCCGGCCCGTGGCCGCGCGCGCGAGGCGCAGCGCCGCCATGGTGGCCTCGGTGCCGCTGCAGACGAACCGGATCCGCTCGAGGTGCGGCATCGCCGCCAGGATGCGGCGCGCGAGGCGCGGCTCGTCGGGCGAGGGCGTCCCCGTCGCCACGCTGCGGCGCATGCGGCGCGTCACCGCCGCGAGCACCGCAGGATGGCCGTGCCCCACGACCATGGGGCCCCACGCGCCCACGCAATCGACGTAGCGGCGCCCATCCACGTCCGTCAGCCACGCGCCCTTCGCGGCGCGGATCACGGGCGGCTCGCCGCCGACGCTCTTGAACGCGCGCACGGGGCTGTTCACGCCGCCGGGGAAGAGCCCGCGCGCGACGCGGTTGTAGGCCCGGCTGCGCGGCCCCGCGCCGCCGCCGCTAGACACGGTCCCACCGCCCCGTGTGCATCGCCTGCGCCGCGTGCTCCGCGAAGTAGGTGAGGATCCAGAGCGCGCCGGCGCGGCGGATGCCGATCAGGCTCTCGTACGCGGCGCGGTCGAGGTCGAGCCAGCCTCGCTCGGCGGCCGCGTGCAGGCACGAGTACTCGCCGCTCACCTGATAGGCGGCCACGGGCACGTCCACCTCGTTCGCCGCGTCGCGGATCAGGTCGAGGTTCGGCCCCGCGGGCTTCACCATGACGGCGTCGGCGCCCTGCGCGACGTCGCGCCGCACCTCGCGCAGCGCCTCGTCCCGGTTCGCCGGGTCCATCTGGTAGCCCTTGCGGTCGCCCTTCCCGGGCGTGCTGCCGGCCGCGTCGCGGAACGGCCCGTAGAACGCCGATGCGGTCTTCGCGGAGTACGCGAGGATCGGCGTCGCGGCGAAGCCCTCGGCGTCGAGCGCCTCGCGGATGGCCGTCACCTGCCCGTCCATCATGGCGCTCGGCGCGACCACGTCGGCGCCCGCACGTGCGTACGCGACCGCCTCCTTCGCGAGCAGCGGCAGCGTCGCGTCGTTGTCCACGTCCCCGCCCTCGAGCACGCCACAGTGGCCGTGGTCGGTGTACTCGCACAGGCACACGTCCGCCATCCGCACGAGGCCCGGGGCCGCCGCCGCGATGTTGCGCAGCGCGCGCGGCACCGGCCCGTCGGGATCCCAGCCGGGGCTGCCGAGGTCGTCCTTCGTGTCCGGGACCCCGAACAGGATCACCCCCCCCACCCCGAGCCCCTCGAGCCGCCACGCCTCCGCGGCGACCGTGTCGGGGCTCCAGCGGAACTGCCCGGGCATGGACCCCAGGGGGATCCGCACGCCCTCGCCCTGCTGAACAAACAGCGGGGCGATCAGATTCGAGGGATGGAGACGGGTCTCGCGGGCGAGCCGGCGCAGCGCCGGCGTGCGCCGGAGCCGCCGAAGGCGATCGACGGGGTCCATCCCGAGAGCCTATCCGCCGTTTCGAGGGCGGCGACCGGGGGACACAGGGCCCGCGCCCCCCCACTCCTCCTACCCGCCCGCCGGCCCCCGCAGGTGCGCCGCGATGGCGTGGACGGCCTCGGCGAGGTCGGGGGGCACCCCGACGGGCGGGGGTCGGCCCTCGCGCGCGAGCGCGCGGGCAGACGCCTCGCCGAGGACGAACACGACGGGTCCCCCGGCCGGAGGCGGGAAGGCGTCGGAGCCGAGGACGGCCGCGAGGGCCTCCCCCGCCGCGGGACTCCCGACGAGGAAGGCGCGCGGCGCCGGCACGGCGGCGAGCGTCGCCGCCAGATCGGCGCGGGGCCGGGTGGCGTACGCGATCACTTCGTCGACGGTCCACCCGGCGGCGCGCAGCTTCGCCGCACCCTCCTCCTTCGCGCGTTCCCCGCGCAGCCACAGCGCGTGCGCGGGCTC
>CAZJJQ010000035.1:0-15114 GCA_964546345.1 uncultured Planctomycetales bacterium | reverse complement strand
CCGACGTCGAGCCCGTGATCCCGGCGGAGGTCTCGGGCACGGCGCCGCAGGGCGGGGGCGCGATCGTACGCGGGCGCGTCCTCGTCGGGGCGACGAAGAGCCCCGTCGAGGGGGCGACCGTGCGGCTGCTGCGCCCGGACTCGCTGTTCGCCTACGTCCGGGCCAGGAAGGAGGGACGCCAGGACGACCTCGTCGCGCGGACCGACGCGGAGGGCCGCTTCACCTTCCGCAACGTGCTGCCCTCGAACGGCTACGCGCTGCTCGCCCGCCGGGGAACGGCGGCGGGCGCGACGAAGCACAAGATCGACCTCGGCGCCCGCGAGACCTTCGATGCGGGCGAACTCGTGCTGGGCGTCGGGGGGGGGCTCGGGGGGCACGTGACCGGCCCGGACGGCAAGCCGCTGCCCGGCGTGAAGGTCGCGGTCACCTGGCAGGTGAAGAACGACTTCGGCGTCGTGCTCGCCGACGCGAAGACGCTTCCGTGGGTGGAGGGCACCGCCGTCAGCGACGACGGAGGCGTCTGGGCGGTGCCGGGGCTCGAGGCCGGCGACAAGACGGTGGTGTTCGAGGCCCCCTCGGGCGCCGCCGACGTGAAGGCGCCCATCACCGTGACCGCGGGGGTGCAGCGCACCGACGTGGACCTCGCGATGACGGGCACCTCCGAGATCGCGGGCACCGTCGTCTGGTCGGACGGGACCCCGATCGCGGGGGCCCGCGTGTTCGTCAAGCCCACCTCCGGGAGCGCGGGCCGGACGCACGACACCCCCGCGGACGGCACGTTCCGCATCGGCGGGCTGCCCTCGGGCACGTACGTGGGCGGCTGTCTCGTCGAGGGGCTGCCCGTGAAGATGGTCCAGGCGATCGAGGCCGGCAAGGCCGACCTCAAGTTCGAGTTTCCGAAGGCGGGCTCCCTCGTGGGTCGGGTCGTCGCGAAGGCGACGCGTGCGCCCGTGCCCCGGTTCCGGGTGTCGCCGCGCTACGCCGGCCCCCAGGACTTCGTGGAGCAGTACGTCGCGAACACGCTCGCGAAGGTCCTCGGGCCCACGGGCTTCTCCTCCCCGGACGGCAGCTTCCGGATCGACCGGCTCCAGCCCGGCCCGTGCCGCCTCACCGTGGAGGCCGACGGATACCCCGCCGTCGAGGTGGAGCCCCGCGAGGTCGTCTCCGGCCGCGAGACCGACGCCGGCACGATCGAGCTGCCCGAGGGCCACGTCCTCGCGGGCGTCGTGGTGGATCCCTCGGGCAAGCCCCTCGTGGGCGCCCAGCTGCGCCTGCTCTCGAGCGACACCGAGATCGACGAGGGACCCGAGGGCATCGATCGCTGGTTCGGCGAGGACGATCCCGTCCGCGCGGACGACACCGGCGCGTTCCGCTTCCCTCCGCAGACGCCCGGCACGTACACCCTGCTCGCGAGCGCGAAGGGCCACGTCACGCGCACCCTGCCGAAGGTGGACCTGCGCGCCCGGTCGCTCGAGGACCTCCGCGTCGAGCTGCGGACCGGGGCCACGCTCTCGGTGCGGGTGAACGACGCGCGCGGCCGGGCGCTCCCCTCGGCGAGGCTCGTCTTCGTCCACGCCTCGGGGGACCTCGTCCACGGCAACGCCGACGCGGAAGGGCTCGCGCGGCTCGAGGGCGCCCGACCGGGGCGGTGGGTCGTCGCGTTCCAGGGCGCGGCGGTCGGACGCCTCCAGCGACAGCCCGTCAAGCCGGAGGACCGCGAGCGCCTGGCCGACCTCTACCGCGCGATCGAGGGCTCGGGCGAGGCGCTCGTCCTCGAGGGGGCCACGGCCGAGCTCGTCGTGCGGGCCCCGCGGCTCGTCCACGTGCGGGGCCGCGTCGCGCTCGGCACGCACAAGCCGGTGGAGCGGGGGATCGGGCTGTATCAGGAGGGAGCCGGCGTCTCCTCCTGGGGCGAGTTCGACGCGGAGGGCCGCTTCAGCCTCGAGCGGGTCGAGCCCGGCGCCTACGTCGTGATCCTGCCCACGGAGGACCCTGAGCGCGCGGGCAGCTACTCCGGCGCGGGCACGGTCACCATCCCCGACGCCGACGAGCACGACCTCGACGTGCCCTGGCCGACGGGAGGCTGAGGGCGGAGAGGGTGGGCGGTCAGGGGGGCGGCGGGGGCGAGAGGTACGGCGCCAGGATCGCGGCGAGGCGCGTGCGGGCCGCGTCGGGGATCTTCGACGGCGGCGTCAGCAGGCCCGCGCGCAGGGCGTGGCGGCAGGCGCAGTCGCCCGTGGGAGCCGTCGCGATCGCCGTGACGAGCGCCGTCGCCACCGCGTCCGCCATCTCGTGGATCAACGCGAAGATCTCGGTCGCCTCGACGCCCGCGACGTGGGGACGCCAGGCGTCGTAGTCGGTGACGAACGCGAGCGTCGCGTAGCACATCTCGGCCTCGCGCGCGAGCCGCGCCTCGGTGGCGTTGGTCATCCCGACGACGTGGCACCCGAGCCCCTTGTGCAGGAGGCTCTCCGCCCGCGTCGAGAACTGCGGCCCCTCCATGTTGAGGTAGGTGCCCGTCTCGCGCACCGCGAGCCGCGCGGCCTTCGCGCCCGCGACCCACGCCCTCCGCAGGCGCTCGCAGAAGGGGTCTCCGAACCCGACGTGGGCTACCGCGCCCGCGCCGAAGAACGTCAACGGGCGCCGCCGCGTCCGGTCGATGAGCTGGTCGATCACGACCACGGAGCGAGGCGGCAGCTCCTCGACGAGGCTGCCCACCGCCGACACGGCGAAGATCTGGCCCACCCCGAGCAGCTTGAGCGCGTAGACGTTGGCCTGGTACGGGACCTCGGTCGGCATCAGGCCGTGCCCCCGACCGTGGCGGGCGAGGAACGCCACGCGCCGGCCTCCGAGGGTGCCGAGACGGATCGGGGACGACGGCGGGCCGAACGGCGTCTCGAGGACGACGTCCTGCGGGTCGAGCAGCCCCGGAAGGTCGTAGAGGCCCGTGCCGCCGATGACTCCGATGTCCGCGCGCGTCCGCTCCATGCGCCACCTCCGGGTGCGGGGCAGCGTACGCGCTCCCCGGCACCCGCGAAGGGGCGTCGGGGCCCGACCCGTCCGGGTGCGCCGGGCGCGCCCTGCGGGTACGCTCTCCCGCGGCCCCCTCCTGGGTGCGGGGGCGCTGCCCTTCACCGGTCGCCGGCGGCGGGCGAGCCGCGGCCCCTCGGCGCGATCCCGCGGAGAATCCGATGAAGAGGCTCGGTCTCGCGTTGACCGCGGCGTTCCTGCTGGTGGCCGCCGTGGGCACCTTCCTCGCCCTGCGGCCTTCGGATCAGGCCGCGCCGGGCGTCGAGGGCGAGGGCGTCGCCGAGGAGCAGGGGCGCGCGTCCGAGGCGCCCGCCGTCCTCGCCGCGGGGCGACGGGCCGCGGCGGCGGACGCTCCGAGGCTCGCACACGCGATCCAGGGGAACGTCGTGGACGTGGCGGGCGCGCCCGTCGCGGGGGTGCGCGTGACCGCAACGCGCACCGGCGTCGCGTACGACGTGGACGACCCCACGTCCTGGACCCAGCTCTCGCCGACCGAGACCACGCGTCGGCGGCTGCAGGGGATCGACGTCCCCGTGGCCGGCGAGCCCCGCGCGGACGCCGAGGGCGCCTCGGACGCGGGGGGCCGGTTCACGATCTCCGTGCGCGAGCCGGGCGCCTACGTCGTCCGCGCGATCCCGGCGGCGCCGAGCGTCGGCGAGACGGGAAGCGTGCACGTGCTCGCGCACAAGCCCCCGCCCCCGCTCCGGCTCCGGGTGCGTCCCGGGGTCGTCCTCGCAGGCCGCGTGGTGGACGCCGCCGACCGCCCGGTCGCCGGGGCCGTGGTCACCGGCATGTGGCGCGTGGCCGGGAGCTTCGTCCCGATGTCGGTGTTCGGCGTGGCCACCGGACCGGACGGAGCCTTCGTCTGGGAGGCCGTCCCCGAGGGCACCTGCTCGGCCTCCGTCACGGTGGCCGGCCGCGGCACGTACGCCGGGTTCGAGTCGCCCGCGCCCCGCGGCGACCCCTGGGTGATCCGCCTGCCCGCGGCGGGGGCGATCCACGGACGCGTCCTCGACGCCGCGGGCGCGGGCATCGCGGACGTCGATCTCGTCGTGAACGTGCGGTCGGCCCCGAAGGCGCCGGTCGTGGGGACGGCCGAGCTGCGCGGCCGTTCGGGCCCCGACGGCGGCTACCGCATCGAGGGTGTGCCGCCCGGCCCGGTCGCCGGCGTGTCGCTCCTCCCGTCCGGCACCTTCCTCCCCGAGCAGCAGACGCCGCCGCGCGCGCCCTGGTCGGGCGCGGAGGTGAAGGCCGGTGAGGACCTGGCGCTCGACCTCGTCCTCTCGCGCGGCGGCGCGCTCGAGGTGACCGTCGTCGGCGAGGACGGCGCGCCGCTCGAGGGGGCCGAGGTGTCCCCTCTCTCCGCGCGCGCCCCGGGAGGCGACGCACGTTCGGGCGGGGGCGCGGTCACCGACGGAGGCGGACGCGTGCGCATCGACGGGCTCGCGCTCGGCCGCTACGTGCTCTACGTACGCCATCCGACGCACTATCTCGCCGAGCTCGAGAAGGCGCCGAGGGGCTACGTGATGTCCCCCGACGGGATGCCCGTGGGGCCCGCCGTCCCGAGCACCCTGGTCGCCGTGCTCCTCCAGGAAGGGGACGTGGTCCGCAAGACCGTGCGCCTCCTGCGCGGGCTCGCGGTCACCGGGCGCGTGACGGGGCCCGACGGTGCGGCGGTGGAAGGCGCGCGCGTGAGCCGCGCCGGCGGCGGCGGGGTCCAGGTGATCTGGCAGTGGGGCGTCGCGTGGAACGGCACCCCGGCGGCGGGGGCGACGACGGATGGCGACGGCCGCTTCCGTCTCGACGCGCTGCCGCCCACCGAGGACCTGGTCCTCGCCGCGAAGAAGCCCCCGCTCGTGGGGACGCCCAGCGAGGCCGTGCGCCTCACGGTCGGGGCGCCGACGCCCGACGTCGCCCTCGTGATGGCGGTAGGCGCCTCCGTCTCCGGCACCGTGCGGGACGCGGAGGGCAAGGCCCCCCAGGGGCTCTCGATCGACTGGTGGGGCGGCGACGGCGTGACGTGGTCGAACGGGAACGCGACGTGCGACGAGGCGGGCGCGTTCCGCTGCGAGGGGCTGTCGGCGGGCAGCCTGACCCTGAATGTCCGCACGGCGGCGGGGGTCTCCCGCCAGGTGCAGGTGACCCCGCCGATCCAGGCGGGCGAGCGCCGCGAAGGCCTCCTCGTCACGCTCGCCCGGACGGCGCGCGTCGCGGGGACCACGGTGGACGCCGACGGCGCCCCCGTGGGCGGCGTGCCGCTCAACGCCCACGTCCCCACGGACGGAAGCTCCGTGGGCTACGTCGTCTCGCAGGCGGACGGCTCGTTCGTGTTCCCCTCCTTGCCCGAGGGCGCCGTGTCGATCCAGGTGCTCGACGAGGGGGAGGACGGGATGCAGTGGGCCATGGGGCCCACCCGAGGCGAGCCGATCCGCGCGCCCGCCGAGGGGGTGAAGGTGATCGTCACGCGCCGGACCAAGACGCGCGTCGTCGCGCGGATCCTCGGCCCCGACGGGGTGCCCGTGCCCCTGTGCACCGTGCGCCTCGCCTCCGGCGCGCCGATGGACGGGCGCATGCTGGTGCCGTTCGGCGGCGGCGGCGGCGAGGAGGTCGTGGGCGGGATCCTGCGGCGCGAGTTCGGGCGCGCGCGGCCGTTCGACCTCTCGGTGTCGGGCGCGCGCGACGCGGACGGCGCGCCGATGAACCTGCGCCCCAAGACCTTCCCGGTCACGACGGACGCCGAGCTCGAGGTGCGCCTCGACGCGGGGCGCGAGATCACGGGCCGCGCCACGGGGGCCGACGGGCGCGGGGTCATGGGCGTCCAGGTCACCGGTGGCGGCGCCTCCGAGGAGACCGACGCGGACGGACGCTTCCGGCTCCGCGGCCTCGCCGTGGACGAGGAGGTGACGCTCGCCGTGAGCGTGCCGGCCGGCTGGATCCGTCCCGCGCCCCGCAGGCTCGGACGGGCCGAGGCGTCGGTCACGATCGAGCTCGAGAAGGGCGTCGCCATCTCCGGGCGGGTGCTCGACCCGGACGGCGAGCCGTGCAAGCAGTTCATGGTCCAGGTGCAGAACGGCAGCGCCAACGCCCAGCCGCTGCCCGGAGGGCGCTTCCGCATCGACGGGCTCGCGCCCGGCGCCGTGGTGGACCTCCTCGCGATGTCCTGGAGTCCCTCGGGCGGCACCCAGCGGTCCACGCTCGTCAAGGCGGTGCGCGCCGGCACCGAGGACCTCGTGATCCGGTTCGAGATCGGCGTGGTCGTGGAGGGGATCGTCGTGGACGCGAAGGGGCAGCCCGTGCCGCAGGGATGGGTGATGGCCCAGCCGCTCTCCGCGGAGGGAGGGGGCGCCGGGGGCTCTTCGGCGGCGATCGGCCCCGACGGACGCTTCCGGTTCGAGGGCCTCAAGGCGGGCCCTCACCAGCTCCAGGCGCAGGCGGGCGACGGGACGGGCATCGGGCAGAAGGTCGAGGCGCCCGCGCGCGACGTGCGCATCGTCCTGCCGGCGCGGAGCAAGCTCACGGGGCGCGTGCTCGGCACGGGCGACCGCGCGGGGTTCCGCGTGACGGCGTACGCGCCGGCGCCGGGAGGGCCGGAGGCGTCGCGTCCCTTCCAGCGGATGGGCGGCGCCCGCACCGATGCGGACGGTTCGTTCACGATGGACGTGACGGGGGAGGGGCCCTTCGAGCTGCTCGCCCTGAAGCCTGACGACGATCGGTGGGCGAGCCTGAAGGACGTCCGCGTGGGCGGCCCGAGTCCGAGCCTCACGCTCGAGGCGGGGCTTGCCATCGAGGGCACGGTCGAGGCGCCGGGGGGCGGCGCCCCCCCCGAGGGCACCTGGGTCCTCGCCCAGGGCACCGATGGCCGCGTCGGACAGCGCGCCGCGGTGGCGGCGGACGGGTCGTTCCGCGTACGGGGCCTGCCTCCCGGCACCTATCGGCTCCTGTGCGGCCGGGCGCAGGCGGGCTCGTCGTCCGCCGTGGAGGCGCCGGCGGGCAGCTCGGGGCACCGGTTGCGGCTCCCGGAGCGCTGACCGGTGACCTACTGGCAGCTGCAGGTCTTCACCGCGTCGAGGCTCGTCCTGTGCCCGACGGTCTGGCTCTGGTGCTGGTGGAGGCGTCCCCGCGGCATGGTCGCGTGGATGAGCCTCGCCTTCGCCTACTTCCTGCTCACGGACCACTTCGACGGGCAGATCGCGCGGAACCAGGGCCTCGAGTCCGAGCTCGGGTACTGGCTCGATCACGTGGGGGACCTCCTGTTCTACGGGGTCGTGGTCCTCTCCATCGTGAAGGGCTCGCGGGAGCCGGCGCAGGCGCGCCGGCGTCGGCGGGGGCCTCCTCCCCCCGCGCCCCCCACCTCCCCCGGAGCGGTCGCCACCGGGTCGGGCGGGTCGCCGCCGCCTACGGGCTGAGCCCGGGCGCGGCCTCGCGCCGGGCCGCAAGGACCGCCGCCCCCGAGATCACGAAGTTGACCGCCGCGCTCGCGAGCGCCGTCCACGCGGTGCCGATGGCGCCGGCGCGGGGGATCCACACGAGGTTGCCCACCAGGGAGACGAGCAGGGCGAGCGCGGGCGCGAGCACCACGGCGCGGGGCGCCCCGCGTCCGAGCAGCTCCTGGAGGAAGAGGTTGCCGATCCCCGCGAGGAGGGCCGCGGGGACGAGGATGCGCACGATCGGCACGGCGGGCAGGAACCGCGAGTCGTACAGACCGAGCACGAACGCGCGCGCGAACACGAAGAGGACCGCGCACGCACCGTAGACGACGGCCCAGCCGGCGGGGGAGAGCGCGCGCGGCGTCGTCGGGCTCGGGGGGGCGCCGCCTGCGCCCGCGACGGGGGCGTGGGTGGGGGAGGGCGGGCGCGCGCCCACGGTGCCGGCGACCTTCGGCAGGAAGAGCATCCCGGCCACCCACGGGAGGAAGAGGATCATCTCGCGCGCCACGCCCGCGGCGGCGTACTGGCCGAGCTCGCTCGGACCCGCGAGCGCGCCGAGCAGGAGGTTGTCCACGCGGAGCATGGCGAAGACGAGCACGCCGTGGAGCCAGCTGGAGACGCCGTAGCGGCGCAGGGAGCGGACGAGGGGTCGATCGAGAGCGACGCCTCCCGCGCCCGCGCGCGCGAGCACGCGGAGGACGTGGACGAGCGTGGCGGTCTCGGCGACCACGAGACCGGCGACCACGGTCTCGAGGGCACGCAGCGGCGGGAAGGCGAGGAGGGTGAGGCTCGCGAGCATCGCCCCGCGGTTCACGATCGTGAGCGCGTTCCACGCGCCGACGCGACCGCCGCCGAGGAGGACCCCGCCCTCGAGCTGGGTGGAGAGGATCGCGGGAGCGGACGCGGCGAACAGGAGCGCGAACGGCACGGGCACCGGGGCGAGCCAGGCCGGCGCCACCAGCACGGCCCCCGCGAGCACGACCGACGTGGCGAGGCCGAGCGCGAGGCCGAGCGCGAGGGCGGTGCGGGCCGCCGTGCGGAAGAGCGAGGGATCCTGCGCCACGGCGTACGTCGCCGCGGTGGGGACCCCGAGGGTGGCGACCGCGTGCATCCCGAGACGCAGGACGACGAGCGTCTCGACGGCGCCGCGGGCTGCGGGGCCGAGCACCTTGCCCGTCACGGCGCCGAGGGCGATCACCGACCACGCCCCGAACTGTCGCGCGAGAAAGGTGATCGGGAGCGCACGCACGGCGGGCGAGCCTACCGCGCCCGGGGCGACCCGGCGCCCGCGCGCGGGGGCGGTCAGGGGATGCGAAGAGGTCGTCGTCGTGACGTCCGGGCCCGGCGTTCGGGGCTCGTGGCGCGCGGCGGCTCGTCGAGGGTTCGGGGACCGGAGACGCTCTCCTCGCCGCTGCAGGTCGTTCCCCGCACCTCGGTGGGGGCCCTCGGACCTGCGAGCCGCCGGGATCGAGCCCGATCCGTCGGGAACGCCTCTCCCCCGCATCGGGGTGGCCCCCGACGCGTTCGACGATCTCCTCACCCTCCTTCAGCGGACGGGTTGGGCGACGGGCTCTTCGCCGGCCACCAGGTACCCGTCGCGACCGTTCTGCTTCACCTTGTAGAGCGCCTTGTCGGCGCGCTCCATGAGCTGGGCCAGCGTGGTGCCCGGGTCGCCGCCCACCTGGCCGCCGGGGAGGACCGCGACGCCGACCGACGCGGTGACCTGGAGCTCGCGGCCCAGGCAGCTCCACGGGTAGCTGCGGAACGCGCGCACCAGGCGGTCCGCGAGATCGCGGCCGTGGTAGGGCTCGGCGGCGACCGCGGCCACCGCGAACTCCTCGCCGCCCACGCGGGCGATGTGGTCGATGGTGCCGACGTTCTCGCGCAGGAGCTTCGCGACCTCGACGAGCACGCGGTCGCCCATGGCGTGGCCGTGGACGTCGTTCATCTTCTTGAAGTGGTCGAGGTCGATGATCAGCATCGTGATCGGCCACGCGAACCGCTCGGCGCGCTTCAGCTCGCTCTCCATCTTCGTGAGGAAGGAGCGGCGGTTGTCGAGCGAGGTCAGCGGGTCGCGCATCGACTGGACCTCGAGGGTCGCCACCGTCTTGCGCTGGCGGCTCGCCACGCGGGAGGCGAGGCTCGTGGTCAGGAGGAGGAACGCGAGGTGGACCAGCAGCGCGGTCAGCTGACGACCCTGGCCGCCGGGCATCGCCGACGGCTCCGCGGCGTAGCGGAGCCCGAGGACGTAGGCGACGGCGACGAGCGCCGTCACGTACGCCGCCGGACCCGGCGAGAGGGACAGGCCCGCGAACAGGCAGGTCGTGGCGACCAGGACGAAGTAGGGGCTCGACAGGCCGCCCGTGCGCAGCGTCAGCCCGACCTGGCAGAGGCCGAGGGCTCCGATCAGCAGCGCGCGGGCGCGGCGGCTGCCGCCCGGCTGGTTCCGCTCGATCTCGCCGCCGATCACGGCGACGATCGCGATCGCCCCTTCGATCCCCAGCCGGATCGGATCGAGCTCGTCGCCTCCCACGCGCAGGAACGAGAACACCGTGTCGAGGCCGAGCAGGATGGCCGCGATGAAGAACGTCAAGTGGAAGTAGAAGGGCAGCAACGACCGGGGCCCCACGACGGCGCCTTGGGGCGCGTCGCCACGTGCGGCGGCAGGAGCCTCGTGGAGGGACGGGTACACGATCGAGGGCTTCCGGGCGGGTCGGGGGCCGTGGGTTCGCGCACCGCTATCGGCCAAGCGACCCCCGGGGATGAAGGGAGGCGGCCGGGGGGGGCGCCCCTCGCGCGGAAAGTGGCCCCGGATGCCTAGCGAGTCTCTGCTTGGACCCACGCGACGTAGGCGGCGCCGACGAGGGTGGGGGTGACCACGACGATCTCGGGCACCTCGTACGGGTGGGCCTCGGAGAGAAGGGCGATGCAGCCGGGGAGGGACTTCGCGGAGGCCTTCACGAGGAGAAGCGCCTCCGCGGCGCGTTCCACCTTCCCCTTCCAGCGGTAGACGCTCTCCGCACCGGCCAGGACGCTGACGCACGCGGCGACCCGGGCGCCTACGAGCAGCTGCGCCAGGCGTCGGGCGTGGGGCGCGGGGACGCTGGTCAGACAGAGTCGAAGGTCCCGGCCCGGGGAGAGCCTCCCCTTGCGCGCCGTGGGGGCTCGCCGGGGGGGCGCGTCACGACGGGGCCGGCGGGCGGGGCGGCGGGCGCGGTCGGGCATGGGCTTCCTCGGAAGGGCGTGGGGAACCGGAGCGTTCGCGTCGATGATGATAGGCCGTCCATCCCGGACGGACGGTCGGAGGTCAGCCCGGCATGTGCGGCATCGTGGGTGTCGTCGGCGCGTCTGCGAACGGGGTCCCTGATCCCATCGCGCCCGCGTTGACGGCGCTGGCGGCCCGGGGGCCCGACGGCGGTGGTCGCCACACCGGGCGCCTCGGCGACCACCCCGTCGCGCTCGGTGCCCGGCGTCTCGCGCTGGTGGACGTCGGAGGCGGGAGGCAGCCGTTCGTGCGCCCCTCCGGGTCGGTCCTCGTGATGAACGGGGAGATCTACAACCACGCCGAGCTGCGGAAGCACCTGGAGGCCATGGGGGAGGCGTTCCGATCTCGGTGCGATGGGGAGGTCCTCGCCGCGCTCCTCGAGCGGGAGGGGCCCGAGGGCCTCTCGAAGGCGGAGGGCTCGTACGCGTTCGCCTTCCTCCAGGCGCCCGTGGGACCGCTCGTCCTCGGGCGGGATCCCGTGGGGGTGCGACCGCTCGCCTGGGCGCGCATCCCGGGCGGGCTCGTGTTCGCCTCGACGCTCGACGCGATCGTGGCCACGGGGCTCGTGGCGCCGGAGCCCGACCCGCGCTCGCTCCTCGACGTGATGCGCGACGGGTACGTCAGCGGCGGGCGCTCGGCCCTGCGGGGGGTGCACCGGCTCGAGCCCGGGGAGGTTCTGCGCATCGGGCCGGACCTGTCCGTGCGCGTGAGCCGCGTGCCCGAGGCGCCTCCGCTCGACATGGCGCGTCCCGAGGGGGATCCCGAGGCGAACGTCCTCGATGCCCTCCGGTCCGCCGTGCGCGACCGTCTCGCCCTGGACCGGCCCGTCGGGATCTTCCTGAGCGGCGGCATCGACAGCGCGATCGTCGCCGCGCTCGCGCGGGACCACCGGCCGGTGCGCACCTTCACGGTGACGTTTCCCGGCCACGCGAACGTGGACGAGGGGCGGCGCGCGGCGCGGACCGCGGAGCGGCTCGGGCTCCCGCACCTCACCGTGCCCTGCCCGGAAGACCCCACCGGCTGGGTGCTCGGCGCGGCACGCGCGTTCGACGAGCCCTTCGGCGACGCGAGCGCGATCCCGACCTGGGGCCTCGGGAAGGTGGCCGGCATCGGGGTCCGCGCGGCGCTCACCGGCACCGGCGGGGACGAGGTCTTCGGCGGCTACCGGCGCTACTGGCTCCTCGGGGCCGGCCCCTGGCTGCGTGCGGTGCCGGGCCTCGTCCGCGCGCCGGTCGCCGCCGTCCTCGCCCACGCGTCTCCGCCGGGCGCGCGCCTGCTCCGGGCCTCCACCGATCCCGAGGGCTTCTACCGCGGCCTCCAACGACTGCAGGCGCCCGCCGACGCGCGTCTCCTGCTGGGTGCGCGCCTCCGCGGGCTGCCCGAGCCCGTGCCCGTCGCCGGCCCGACCACGGCGGAGGAGGCCATGGCCGACGACCGTCGGCGCTATCTGCCCTTCGACCTGCTGGTGAAGGAGGATCGGGCGTTGATGGCCCATGCCGTCGAGGGCCGGCATCCCTTCCTCGACCGACGGGTGGCAGCCGCCGCGGCGCGCCTCGAGGTGCGCGGCGGCGCCGGGCGCGGCCGGCAGAAGCAGGTGCTGCGCGCCTTCGTCCGCGAGGTGATCGATCCGGACCTCGCGGCCGTGAGCAAGCATGGGTTCGCGTTCCCCTGCGACGCGCTGTACGCGGACGCCCTCCTGCCCCTCGCGGAGGACACGCTGCTCTCCTCGCGTGCGCGGGAGCGCGGCTTCACCGACGCGACCGCCGTGCGCGCGTTGCTCAAGGACCACGCCACTGGCAAGCTCGACCGGGGCGCCGTCATCCACGTGCTCGTCATGCTCGAGCTGTGGGCGAGGAAGACCCTCGACCGGGTGTCGGTGTAGGAGCCGCGCGGGCGCCGTCGTCCTCGCCGCCGGGACGGGGGTCAGCGGGCGTTGCGCACCAGGGTGGCGAACCAGGTGGTGGCGCCCGGTCGTACGCGCGCGACCACCTCCTCCTGGTAGCCGGCGAGCCCGAGGTAGAGGTCCACCTCGCGGTCGGGCAGGTCCTCGACGAAGAGGATCCCGTCCGCGTCGGTCGTCCACGGCCGCCCCTCCGGGTCCATGGGATCGGGCGTGCCGGCGGCCGCGTCGGCACGGGCGACGGCCCGGACCGCGACGCCGGCGAGCGGCAGTCCCTCGGGATCCTCGACCACCAGGCGGAGGCGCTTGCCGGGCGCGAGCACCAGGCGCACGGGGCCCGCGCCGGGCCGCGCGTCCACCGTCGCGACCGACCACGAGAAGCCCGGTCGATGCGCGTAGACCTCGAGCCGGCCTTCTCCCACGGGGGGGAGGGTCGCCGTCCCGTCGTCGCCCGTTCGGGCCCGGCGGCGCACCGTCGCCTTGCCTGCCCGCGCGAGCGCGACCACCTGGGCGCCCGACACCGGCTTCCCGTCCACGGTCTCGACCCGCACGGGCAAGGCGACCCCGGCCGCCAGGGACACGCCCACCGGGCCCGTCGCCTCCGCCGGGAGCGACTGGCCCACGGGCGCCGCGTCCTCGGGCTCCACGATCAGCTCGGCCGCGCGCCCCGCGGGAACCGGGACGGTTGCGGTGCCGTCGGGCCCGAGCGGGGCCTTCACCGTCACCAGATCGGCCTCGCGGGGTTCGAGGACGTGCTCCGGAGCCCACCGCACCGAGACGGAGGCGCGCCCCGCGGCTCCTCCCTCCGGGGCGGCGACCCGCAGCTCGAGCGTCCGTCCCACGGGCACGGCGAGGGTCGCCGGCAGCGTGGCCAGCGGCGCGCGCACCGTGGGGCGCCCCGCCACCTCGACTTCGACGCTCCCCCCCGACAGCAGCGTCCGGGGCCACGTCACCTCCAGGCGCTCGAATCCTCCCTCCGGTGGCGGCAGCTCCCGCTCCACGCCGTCCGAGCCCCGCAGGCGCACGGCAGTCGCCCGCAGGGCTGCGCCCGTCTCGGGGTCCACGAAACGGGCCTCGCGCCGCTCCATGCGCGGCAGGCGCAGCTCGAGCGGGGCCGAGGCGCGCCTCGAGGCGTCGATGCAGGCTTCCCCGAACCCCTCCACGGAGGCGCAGATCCGCACCCGACCCGAGGACGGCAGCGCGATCTCCGCGCGGCCCTCGGCGTCGGTGGACAGGACCGCGTCCTCACCGGGGCGTCCGGTGACGTGCACCTCCGCGCCGCGGAGGGGGGTGCCGTCCTCGCCGGTCACGCGCAGCGGGACGGGGCCCGCCGCGCGGGGCACGGCGTCGGGCAACGCTGCGCGCGGCCACGCGACGACGACCTCCGCCCCCGTCCCCCGGGGGAACGGGCCGTGAAAGACCCGCGTCCTCCCGCGCGCGACGCTCAGGTCCTCCACCCGCTCCGGCGCGATGCCCTCCAGGGTGGCGACTCCGCCGTCGCTCGTCCCCGCCGCCTCCCGGTCCGCTGCGCGTGCGGTGACCCGGCTGGGGGGCGTCGCCGTGCCGCTGCCCTCCGAGACCACGATGCGCAGCGTCGGCCGCTGGGGCGCCGGAGGCGGGGGCGGCGAGGCGTCCGGGCGCAGGCGACTCGGGTCGGTCTGCGATCCGGACGGCATCGGCCTGGATCCGGAGTCGCCGCCTCCACCCGGCCAGACGCCCGGCAGCCACCGGTTCAGGTCGAGCAGCAGCCAGAGCAGCAGCGCGACGACGAGGATCCAGACGACACGACGGGGACGGCGGCGGGAGGCCATGCCCCGAGCATAGGGGTGGCCCTGGGGCTCGCGCCACCTCCTCCCCGCACCCGGGTGCCGGGACTACCCCTTGCGGGGTGTGCGCTTGCGCGGGCGCCGTCCCTGCTCGCGCTTCGCGGCGCGCCGCTTCGGTGCCTTCCGGGCCGCCTTGTGGCGCGCCCGGGCCTCCCGGATCGGCTCCACGATCTCCCGCGCGCTGTTCGCGGTGGCGGCCACCGCCTCCACCAGCTGACTCACGGCGTGGACGAGGTCCTGGAGGGACTCGACGATGGGCTTGCGGTCGGGGGGAGTCATGATCGTAGAGGCTAGCCCCGCGCTCTAGCCGCGCCCTCCTCCCCCCGGGAGCCGCGCCACCGGGATGGGCGGCCGCGGCCGGGCGATCCGGGCGTGGGAAGAGATCACCGAACGCGCGGCACGTGAGCCCGAGGCACGGTGGGTGCGTTCCCGACCGATCGGGCTCGATCGTCCAGTTCCGCGCAAGGTCCGATCCCGCGACCACCTGGGAGGGCGTGACCAGCGGCGGCGAGCCAATCGTGTCCCCTGACTGACACCTTGGCGAGCCGCCGCGCGGCACGGGACTCGACGAGCAGCCCGAACCTTCCCGATGGCGATTCCTTCACAGCCTCTCAGGCGCGGCTGCGGAAGAGGGCGGCCCACCGGGTGCCGCGGAAGTCCGCGTAG
>CAZJJQ010000034.1:0-15560 GCA_964546345.1 uncultured Planctomycetales bacterium | reverse complement strand
GAGGCCCTGGGGGAGATCGGCCCCACCGCCGAGCGCGTCGCGCCGCGGGTCGAGGAGCTCCTGAAGGACGGCTCGGCCGAGGTGCGCGCGGCCGCGGCCACGGCGCTCGGACGGCTCGGGGCCGCGGGCGAGGGGGGTCGGAGCGCGCTCGAGGGCCTCACGCACGACCCCGTGGCCGCCGTCCGCGAGGCCGCGATTCGCGCCTTGGAGGCGCTGCGCGCAAGCCCCCGGTAGGGGCGCGCGAAACTACAGGATCGCTCGCGCCACGAAGATGAGGACGACGGCGCCCGCGGTGGCCATGAGGATGCTGCCGAGCAGCCCGCCCCCGATGACGATCCCCACCATGGGGAGGAGCCAGCCTCCGACGAGGCCGCCGAGCAGCCCGATGACCAGGTTGCGGACGAGGTCCTTGCTCGGCGCCTTCATGAGCACGCTGGCGAGCCAGCCGGCGACGAGACCGACGAGCAGGACGTAGACGATGTCCATGGCGAATCGCTCCGAGGGGGGCGGCGCATGATGACAGGGCGGGAACGGGCCGTACAGACGCGAGCCTCGGGCCGGTCTCCTCCCCCCGGCGCCCCCCACCTCCTACCCGGTGCTCCCGCCCCCGGTCACGTCGGAAGGCGTTCGGCCGGATCCTGGCGGTAGTGGTCCCGCAGCAGGGCGTAGAGCTTCGGGCGGTCGGCGCGCAGGGCGCGGGGACGCTCGAAGAAGCACTCCGTGGCGACCGCGAGGAACTCCGGCGGGTTCGTCGCGCCGTACGCGTCGAGCACCGTGCGTTCGCCGGCCTGCGTCGCGGCGACAAGCTCTTCGTACTCCTCGGTCATGACGCTCGCCCACGCTCGGACCGCCGCGCGGCTCCCGAGCTCGGGCGTCCCGTCCGCGAGCCCGTCCTCCAGGTCGAGACGGTGGCAGAACTCGTGGAGGACCACGTTGCGGCCTTGCTCCGGATGGGCGCTCTCGTGCTCGACGGCGTCCCACGACAGGATCACGGGGCCGTGGTGCCACGCTTCCCCGGCATTCACGGAGCCCACGCTCATGACGCCGTCCCGGCCGACCTGCGGGGTGCGCGTGACGTACGAGGTCGGGTAGACGAGGATCGAGCTGACGTCCTCGTATTCGGTGCCCCGGAGGCCCAGCGGGAGGCGCGCAGCCTGGGCGGCGATCACGAGCCTCATCGCGGGCGTGAGGGTGAGGCCGCCGCAGCCCTCCCAGTGCTTCTCGGCCACGAGGAGCCGGGCCGTGCCCTCGAGGTGGGCCCGCTCCGCGGGAGGCGCCGAGGCGTAGAACCGCAGGCGCTCGAGGATCGCGCGGTCCTCCCGGGGCATCGGGGTCGCGAGCAGGCGACGGCGGCGGCGGGAGCGGAGCCAGGAGAGGACCATGGGGCACCGGGCCGCCGGAGTTCGGGGCCCGCATGCTACCGGTCGGCGGGGCGGGCCGCGGCGGCCTCCTCCCGCACCTCGAGGGAGCTCCGGCCCGGACCGAGGGCTATCATGGGGACCTTCCTGCGGAGCGGACATGCCTCGTCGCGGATCGGCCGTGCGGACGGGCCTGCTCGGCGCCCTGTGGGCGTGCGTCGGGTTCGGCGCGCCGGCGTTCTCGGGCCCGCCGTCCGGCTCCCCCCCCGCCGCCCCCCCCGTTCCCCCGAAGGGGTCGCTCGGCCCCGTGACCGGCGGCAGCTTCCCCCGCCGTCACGAGGAGTACGTCGCCCTCGAGCAGCACGGCGGCGAGCGCGCGCTCGGCTACCTCGAGGCGGCGTATCGTCGGCCGCTCGAGCCGGCGGAGCGGGGACGCATCGTCTCGATCGTCTGCGACGGCTTCGTGGGCGTCGATCTGACGGCGGCGCTGCGCGCCTGGCGCGGGAAGGACGCGGAGGAGGGCGACGCCTGGCTCTGGTACCGCTCCCTGCGGCGCGAGATCGGCGCTGCGGGGCCCGAGGGGGCGTACGCCGTGGCCCGCGACGCGAAGGGGGTGCCGGTCCTGCGCGCGGCCGCGATCCGCGCGTTGGCGGCCTGGGCCGAGCCCGGGATTCCCGCGCTGGTGCGCGAGCTCGCCGGAGGGGACCTGGGGAAGGAGCCCGGGCGCGGCGTGATGCTCGAGGCCCTGGCGGACGCGCTCGCCGCGGAGCCGGGCCGCGTGGGGGACCCGGAGGCGGGCACGGCGTTCGAGGCCCTCGCGCCGTTCCTGCGGGAGGACGCGGTCGCGCCGCGCACGAGGCTCGCGCTCGCGCGGTCGTTCGCGCGGTGGCTCGACACGCCGCGGACGACGTTCGACGCGGCGTTCTACCGAGCGCTCGTGGATCGTCGGGCGGCGCCGACGCCGACGGTGGACGACGGCTACGCCCCCCCCCGCTTCTTCGGCGTGGAGGCCAGCGGCGACCGCGTGGTCTACGTGGTGGACGAGTCCGGGTCGATGGACGAGAGGCTGACCGTGGACGAGCGCGAGGACCTCCGCGCGGCCGCGTCGGAGGCAAGGGTCGGCGGGTCGCCCCATCCCGCGACGGCCGAGATCCCGTGGGATCGCATCCGCACGCGTCGCGACGCGGCGGTCGAGTTCACGAAGGCGTCGCTGCGGGGCCTGCCCGAGACCGCGTCCTTCGCGGTGCTGCTCTTCGACGACGGGTACACGTGGGTGGGCGGGAAGCCCGAGCTCGCCCCCGCGACCCCGCGCAACGTCGAGGCCGCGCTCAAGGCCCTCGACCGCACGCACCTCGGTGGCGGCACGAACCTGCACGGAGGCCTGCGCCGTGCGTTCGACGCCTACGTGGCCGGGCCTGCCCGCCGCTCGAAGTCGGTGGGGGAGACCGTGGAGGCCGCGGAGCTCGGGCGCGGCCCCACGACGATCTTCCTCCTCTCCGACGGCGCGCCCACGCGGGACGACTGGGGCTTCGGCGGAAAGGAGCCCCCGCGCGGCGCGCCGCCGTCCGAGGGCGTCGCCACGGCGCCGTTCCAGGAGACGCGGTCCCTGGTGGACGACGTCGCGCGGCTCAACCTCTACCGGGCCTGCGAGCTGCACGGCATCGGGATCGGCGAGTTCGCGCCCGACCTGCTGGAGCGCCTCGCGCACGTGGGGAACGGGAAGCTGCGGCGCATCGGGAGCGCGCTCGGGGAGGCGGCCTCCGCGAGTGCTTCCGAGCGCTCCACGTCGGTCGGGCGCACGGCACGGGATGCCGTCGAGGCGTTCCGCCGGCTCGGGTGGGCGGTGCCCGAGACCCTTCGCAAACGCGCGGAAGACGAGGCGAAGGAGGAGAAGGCGCTGGCCACCGCGCCCGCGGCGCCTCCGGTGGGGCCGGGCGTCGGGCCCGGGCCGAAGCCGGTGGACGTTCCTCCGGAGCCCACGGCCGACGAGGATCGCGCGACCCTGCGTACGGGGGCGGAGGCGGCCGCACGCGCCGCTGCCGCGTGCCGCCTGGCGCGTGCGAAGCACGGGCTGGCAGTCCCCGACCTGATCCGTGCGTCGTTCGAGGACGCCGATGCGGGCGTGCGGGGGCTCTGCGACCGCGCGTTGCGCTCGCTCACGGGGCGCGACTTCGGATGGCGCCCGGACCTCGAGGCGCACGAACGGGCCGCGGTGCGGCGCAACTGGGAGTGGTGGTGGGACCTTCACCGCGCCGCCGTGGAGCGCGAGGCGGCCGCCGCCGCCGAGGGACCGAAGGGCGCGGCACCCGGTCCCGAGAAGGCTCCGCCGAAGTAGCGCGGGGCACCTCGTCGGGGGCGGGATCCGGGCCGAGGAGGGGGTGGACCGTCACCCTGCGCCCGCGACCGACCGCGGAGGCGTCCGACGACGGACCGTGCGGCGAGGTCGCCTAGACCGCTCGTCTGGGAGGTCCTCGTCGATTGTAAGATGTTGTGGGAGAACCACTTACGTCTTCATCTTCCATGGCCAGTTTCCGCGCCGGGATCGAGAGTGCACGCGGGAGGAGCCGTTGCGCGCGAATCTCCCGTTGGAAACGTGCGTCCAAGCCTCCGATTTCGTACAGTGCGTGCCTAGGGAGGACGGACGCTCAGTCCGGGTCCCGTCGGGTGCGTTTTCAAACCAGGAGGCATCGATGCGTCGTCTTCTCTCGCTGATCGCGGTCGCCACGTTCGCGCTGACCCTCACGGCCTGCAACTCGTGCGGCAGCTGCAACCAGCCCAACAAGTGCAACACGTGCAACCAGCCGAACAAGTGCAACACGTGCAACAAGCCGAACACGTGCAACACCTGCGCGAAGCCGGCCTGCAACTCCTGCGCTCGCTAAGCACGTAGCGCGTCGCGAACCTCGCGACGTCGTTCGCGCGACGTGTTTCGTCGGTGGGGACCGGTGCCCGATGTCCGCCTTCAAGGTGGACGCGACGCCGGTCCCCGCATCGTTGCAGGGGAAGGTGTGCGTCGAGGAGAGGGGCGTGACGGCGGACCGGCTCGCGGCGCGTTCGCGTCGTTCGACGCCCGGCGCCCCGAACGAAGGTCTCGGCGAGCGCGTGCGCTGGCGCGCCGGGCCGGCGCGCAGGTAGGTTCTGCCCCATGGCGCGGCAGGTGGTCATCGGCGTGATGGGCTCGGGCACGGACGAGCTCCCCGACCTCGCCGAGCCGTTGGGCCGGTGGATCGCGCAGGAGGGGTGGAGCCTCCTCACCGGTGCCGGTCGCGGCGTGATGACGTCGGTGACCCGCGCGTTCTGTGCGGTGCCCGATCGTGCGGGGCGCGCGCTCGGCGTCGTTCCCGGCTGGATCGACCAGGACGGCTCGCACGGGACGAAGGACGGCTACCCGAACGAGCACGTCGAGCTCGCGATCGTGACGCACCTGCCGCTCAGCGGCGAGTGGGGCACGCACGCGATGAGCCGCAATCACCTGAACGTGCTCTCGAGCGACGTGATCGTGGCCCTTCCCGGCGGTCCGGGCACGGCGTCGGAGGTGGCGCTCGCGCAGCGCTACGGCAAACCCGTCGCCGCCTATCTCGGGACGCACGGGACGATCCTCGGCTGCCCGGAGGCGGTGCCGGTGCTGCGGGCGCTCGGAGAGGTGCAGGCGTTCGTCCGCAGCCATGTGCCGAGCGTGGGCGGGAGGGGCGGTCCGTGAGGAGCGCAGGGGACGTGCGCGTCCGCAGCCGCCTCGGCCTCGTGCCGGTCGCCGTGGCCGCGATCGCAGTCGCGGTGGTGGTCCTCACGCGCAGGGCCGGCCCGCCCTACCACGAGGAGCCGTCCGCGAACGGCGCCTCCGAGGGGGGGCCGCAGCGCGTGGAGGAGACGCGCGGCGTCTCTCTCGCGACCGCGTCGCGCGCGTCCCGCCCTGAGACGGCGTCCGCGTCCGACGCTCCGTCGAGCGTCCCGGCCTCGCTCGCAGCGTCCGCGATCGGGCGTCCCCTCCGGGGCGTCGTCACGGACGACCTCGGCGAGCCCGTCCCCGGCGCCACGGTCTCGGCCGAGCCCTGGGACGGGGACCGCCGCCAGATCTCGACCACGACGGATGCTCGAGGGCGGTTCGAGGCGGTGGGACCCGCAGGCGCCGAGCTGTTCGTCCTGAGCGTGGGCGCCGCCGATCACGGCGAGAGCCTGCGCTTCCTCGATGCGACGGAAGGCGACCTCTCCATCCGCCTCCCGCGGCTCTCGAGGGCCACCCTCCGCCTGCGCCTCGAGGGCGTCATCCCCCCCGACTCCACGGAGGTCCTCGTAGAGCTAGGGGTGCCCGGACATCCGGAGCAGGGGGCCGCCACCCTGTTGCCGATCCAGAGGAACGAACTCCTGGTGCGGGCGAAGGACCGGGTTCCCGGCCGCTTGCTCCCCGGTGCCGTGACGGTGTCGATCCGAGGCCCCGAGGTGCTGGGAGGGCCGGTGGCGGTCGTCCTGCCGGCGTCGGACGAGACGGTGGACGCCGCCGTGGTCCTTCACCGCTCGGAGGGGGGGCGCGTGCGCGGGACCGTGCGCGACGAGAAGGGCGCGGTCGTCGCCGGCGCGCAGGTCTGGCCGACGTGGGGCCCGGATGCCGGGGGCTTCCCGTTCCCCTGGCAGCGGCCCGTCTCGGACGCCGAGGGACGGTTCGTGCTCACCGATCTTCCCCCGGGCGTCGTCGAGCTCCACGCCTCCGCCCCCGGCCAGGGGATGGCCGCGAGCTCCCCGGAGGGCCGCGTCGTCGCGCCCGTGGGCGCCGACGACGTGCGGATCGTCCTCTTCCGAGAGGTCGAGGTGAAGGGCCTCCTCGGGACCGGCGGGGAGGAGGCGGCCCGTCGCCTCTCCCTCCGCTGGCGGCCCGCGAGCGACTCCTCGGCGGCGCCCTCCTCCCTCCCGTTCCGCAGCTCGTTCACGATCCGCCTCCGCCCCGGGACGTGGGAGCTGTGGGCGTACGACCGACCCGTCGAGGGCGCGCACCTCGTGGTCGAGGTCACGCCGGGAGCCCCCGTGAGCGGAGTGGTCCTGCCGCTTCCGCCGGTCCCGGCGAGGATCCGAGGGCGGGTCCTCGCGCCCGACGGAGCGCCGGCCCCTGGCGTCCCGGTGGACCTGCCCGATCTCCGCGACGCGCGCACCGAGTTCGCGCCTCTCGGTTCGACCGATCGCGAGGGTCGCTTCGACGTGCCCACGCGACCCGGATCGCGCGTCCGTCTCGTCGCCGCCCGCGAGGGCGAGGTCGGCGAGCTCCTCGACGTGCCCGCGGACGGGGAGCCCGTCGTGGTGCGTCTCGTGCCTCGGGGGAGCTGTCGAGTGAGCGGGCGGGTGCTCGTGCCGATCGACGCCGCCTCGCCGCCGAGCGTGTTGGTCGCCCTCTCGCCGGACGGCGCGCGCGCGCTGGACTGCGGGTTCCTCCTCGAGGACGGCGGCTTCGGCGGGGAGCTGCCCGCCGGGCCCTGGCGACTCAGCGCGACCGTGGGCGACCTCGTCGTCTGGCCGCCCGTGGACGTCGAGGCCCGCGACGGCACGACGCTGCGCGGCCTGCGCCTCGCGCTGGTGCCCGGAGCCACGATCGAAGGGGCCGTGCACGCGGCGGACGGCCAGCCGGTCGTCGGAGCCTTCGTGCGCGTGGAGCCGGAGGCGCGCGCCGAGGGTCCCCTCTCGTCCCGCCCCGTCGTGCGCACCTCCGACGACGGGCGCTTCCGCCACGCGGGCCTCGTGCCCGGTCGCTGGCGCGTCCGGGCGAGCCGTGCCGACTGGCCCGGGCCCGTCGAAGCGCGGGTGGACGTGCGCCTCGGCGACCCCGCGCAGGTCTCCCTGCTCGCGCCGAGGTGACGTGCGGCGCGGGGCGGACGACGCACGGGCGTGGGCGATCCCGGCGGAGGAATCCCGGGGGCGGCGGGGGCACGGGCCCGCGGGGGCGAGGGGGAGAGGGGCGGTTCCGCTTCCTCGTCCGACGCGGGACGCCGGTGCGGGTCCCTCGTCGTGAACTCGAAGGCCGACGCCACCGAGGAGGTGGGACGCACGTCGGGATGACCCTCCCTCTCCGGGACCGGCGTGCCCAGCCGTTCCCTCGCGGAGGGGGCGTCCCCCGTGCGCGTCCGTGCGGAGCGTCTCGTGGAACGCGTGTCCTCGAGGTCGGACCGCGCGAGGGGGGCGACGCCTCCGCGGGAGTCGATCGGGGAGATCGGCGTTGCGACGAGGTGTCCGGCGGGGTCCAATCCTGATGCCAGCTTCCGTTCTCGGGGGGGCCCGCATGATCTCCGTTCGCCTTCTGGGGGTGGGGGCGTTGGTGGCGTCGGCCCTCCTGGTGGGAGCTCCGGCCCTCGTCCTGGGGGGTGACCCCAAGCCGCCGTCCGCGCCTGTCCTGGACGCCGAGGCGGCGGCGGCGGCCACGCGCGGTCGGGAGCTCGGCAAAGAGGCCCTGAAGCTCCAGGAGCAGGGCAAGTCCGCGCAAGCCCTTCCCCTGGCCCAGGAGGCGCTCGCCCTCCTCGAGTCGGCGCTCGGCAAGGACCACCGCGACGTGGCCGAGGCGCTCGACAACCTGGCCTCGATCCTCCAGGACCTGGCAGCCTACGCCGAGGCTCGACCTCTCTACGAACGGGCCCTCGCGACGCGGGAGAGGGTGTCCGGGAAGGACGATCCGGCGTACGCCTCGAGCCTCGGAAACCTCGCGTCGCTCCTCTTCGACCAGGGCGCCTACGGGGAGGCGCGTGTCCTCTTCGAGCGCGTGCTGGCGATCCGCGTGAAGGTGCAGGGGCCGGATCACCCCGACGTCGCAGGCACCCTCAGCTGGATCGCCTCCGTGCACCAGGCGCAGGGCTCGAAGGCCGCGGCGAGGCCGCTGCTCGAACGCGCGCTCGCGATCCACGAGAAGGCGCTCGGGAAGGACGATCCCGCCGTGGCTCGGAGTCTGAACAACCTGGCGGCGCTGCTCCACGGCATGGGCGCCTACGGCGAGGCCCGACCCCTCTTCGAGCGTGCGCTCGCGATCTTCGAGAATCGGTACGGTCCCGATCACCCCCTGGTCGCGACGGGCCTCAACAACCTCGCGGAGCTCCTCCGCGCGGAGCGGTCCTACGCCGCGGCTCGCCCCCTGTACGAGCGGAGCCTCGCGATCTACGAGCGCATCTTCGGCGGCTCGCACCCCCAGGTCGCCACGAGCCAGGGAAACCTGGCGCTCCTCCTCGAGGCCCAGGGTCACTACGACGAGGCGCGCCGCCTCCTCGAACGGTCGCTCGCGATCCGCGAGGCAGCCCTCGGCGGGGCCCACCCCCTGGTCGCGGTCGGTCTCGGGCACCTCGGGCGTGTCCTCAGGAAGCTGGGTGCCTTCGCCGAGGCACGCCCGCTCCTCGAGCGGGCGCTGACGATCCGGGAGGGGGCGACGCCCCGCATCGACGCCGAGACTGCCGGCGCCCTCGACGACCTCGCCTCGCTGCTCCGGGAGCAGGCCGCCTACGCGGACGCGCGCACCCTCTTCGAGCGCGCGCTCGCCCTCCGGGAGCGCGCCACCCCCCAGGTGCCCGCCGACGTGGCCGCGAGCCTCAACAACCTCGCCCTCGTGCTCATCGCGCAGGGCGCGTACCGGGAGGCGCGCCCGCTCCTCGAGCGCGCTCTCACGATCGCCGAGAAGTCCCTCGGGCGACAGCATCCCGACGTCGCCGGGATCCTCAACAACCTGGCCATGGAACTCCAGCTCGAGGGGCGTCTCCAGGAGGCCCGGCCCCTGTTCGAGCGTGCGTTGGCCATCCGGGAGGGGGTCTTCGGGAGGGACCACGTCCTCGTCGCGTTGAGCCTCGACAACCTCGCGCGTCTGCTGGGGGCGGCGCGGGCGTACGACGAGGCCCGGCCCCTGTGCGAGCGGGCGCTGAAGATCCGGGAGAGCGCGCTCGGCGCGGATCACCCCGAGGTGGCCATCAGCCTGCACGATCTCGCCGAGCTCCTCCAGGCCTCCGATGCGGGCTCGCAGGCGCTCCCCTTGTACGAGCGGGCACTCGCCATTCGGGAGAGGGCCCTCGGGCCCGGACATCCCGACGTCGCGACGACGCTCGCCGCGCTCGCTTCCCTGTACAGGGGGTGGGGCTCGTTCGAGGAGGCACGTCCGCTGCTCGCGCGGGCCCTCGCGATCCAGGAACGGGTCCTCGGGAAGGACCACCCGGCCGTCGCCGCGACCCTCCTCCAGGTCGCTTCCCTCCCGCGGGACGAGGCGAACGACCCGCAGGCGCGCGAGTCCGTCGAGCGGGCTCTCGCGACCCTCGAGAAGGTCCTCGGCGCGAGCCATCCGGACGTGGCCGGTGCGCTCGGGGAGCTGGCCGTGATCGCGGCCCGGGGTGGGGCACGTCAAGAGGCGAAGGCGGCGCTGCGACGGGCCCTGGCCATCCTCGAGAAGGCGCTGGGCGGGGATCACCCGCGCGTCGCCGGGTGCCTGGGCAACCTGGCGGTGCTCCTCGAGGCCGAGGGAGCCTACGCCGAGGCCCGCGCGCTCTACGCTCGTGCCCTTGCGACGTGGGAGAGAGTGCTCGGCAAGGACCATCCCAGGGTCGCGGAGACCGTGGGCAACCTGGCCACCTTGCTCCGCTTGGAGGGCGACACGGCCGGGGCGCGCGCCGCCTACGAGCGTGCGCTCGCCCTGACCGAGCGGCGGGCCCTCGAGCTGGCCCCGTCCCTGGGCACGCGCCAACGGCTGGCGCTCCTGCGCTCCACGCGCTATCGCCTCGACAACTGGCTCCACTTCGCTCCGACCGTCGGGAGCTCCGGATACGCGGAGCTGCTCCGCCTCCGCGCTCTGGTCCTGCGCGTCGAGGCCACGCAGCGGTCCTTCGCACGGCACGCGGACGCCGAGGATCGGCTTGCGCTCGCGGCCCTGGGGCTTCTGCAGGGCCGGGCGGCGCGGCTCGCGAACCAGATCCCGTCCTCGTTCGACAGGAAGGAACGCACAGCCTGGCAGAAGGAGTACGCCGAGGTGTCCGCCGCGCGCGAGAAGGCGACGGTCGCCCTGGCGAAGCGCTCCGCTCCTATGCAGGCGGCGGGCGCGCGCGGGAGCCTCGGCGTCGCGGAGGTTCAGGCGCAGCTGGGCGCCGAGGTCGCCCTGGTGGACTTCCTCCGGGTCGGGGCCCGGTACCTGGCCTGGGTCGTGCGGGCGAAGGGCGACCCGGTTCGGTTGGACGTGGGGGCCGCCGACGCGATCGAAGAAGCGACCAGGACCTTCCTCGAGGCGATCACGAAGGCGTCGGAGGCGAGCGTGGCCGGCGCCGCGCTGCGCGGGCTCGTCTGGGACCCGGTGGCGAGTCTGCTCGGAGACGGAGTGAGGCGCGTCGTCATCTGTCCGGACGCGGCCCTGGCGGCCGTGCCGTTCGCCGCGCTCCCCGGCACCGGACCGGGGCGCTACCTGCTGGACGATCTCGCGATCAGTTACGTCATGGACGCGCGGGACCTCGTGACGCCGAAGGAGGGCCAAGCGTCGGGCCAGGGCGCGCTCGTCCTGGGCGGAGTGGACTTCGACCGCGCGGAGGTCGGCGGGGAGCCCCATTCCCCCGAGGAGGGGATCGCGTCCCTCGTGGGGGTCGATCGTGCGGGGCAGGGCGACGCGTTCCCCAGGATCCCGCAGACGAAGCTCGAGGCCGAGGAGCTCCGAGACCAGCTCGGCCGACAGGCCACGACCCTCCTGGTGGACCGCCTGGCCACCGAGTCGCGCCTGCGCCGGTCGGTCAAGGGCAGGCGCTTCGTGCACCTTTCGACCCACGGCTTCGCCCGTGAGGACCTGCTCGCGGGTCTCTACTCGCGTCAGCTCGGCGCGGCCTTCCTGTCCGCGGACGCCGAGCGTCAGCTCGCGATCGGCCACGATCCCATGCTGCTCTCCGGGCTGGCGATGGCGGGGGCCAACGTGCGCGAGGGAGGCGCGGGCGACGACGGGATCCTGACGGCATTGGAAGCGTCGTACCTCGACCTGGAGGGCGTGGACCTCGTCACGCTCTCTGCATGCTCGACGGCGAGGGGCACCGCCGAGTCGGGCGAGGGCGTGCAGGGCCTGGTGTCGGCGTTTCGGATGGCCGGGGCTCGCCGCGTGATCGCGAGCCTCTGGACCGTGGACGACGAGGGGACGCGGCGCCTGATGAAGGGTCTCTACGCACGCATGCTGCGCAAGGACGCTCCACTCTCGCCCGCCGACGCCCTGCGGGAGGCCGCCCTGGAGCTGCGGAGCTGGACGGACGCCGACGGCAAGGCGCGATTCGCGGCGCCGAAGCACTGGGCCGCGTTCGTGGCGTATGGGGGATGATCGCGGGCTCCCCGCGCTCGGCAGCCGGCGGCCCTCCGCGTCTGTTCCGGAGGCGAGGCGCCGAGTAGCATGACGGCTGTTGCGCCCGGCCGGCCGCGGCGGAGGAGCAGCGTGGCTCACGAGGTCTTCATCTCCCACTCGATGGCCGACCAGGAGGCCGCGCTGGCCGCGTGCGCCTTCCTCGAGCGTGAAGGGATCCGTTGCTGGATCGCTCCGCGTGACGTCGCCCCGGGGGCACCCTGGGCCGCGGCGCTCGTCGATGCGATCCGCGCCAGTCGTGTCCTGCTCCTTGTCTTCTCCTCCAGGTCGAACGACTCGGACCACGTGCTGCGGGAGGTCGCGGCCTCCGCCGAGGCGAAGGTCCCGGTCCTCACCTTCCGCATCGAGGACACCCAGCCCTCCACGGAGCTGTCCTACTACATCCGGAGGTCGCACTGGCTCGAGGCAACCCGGCCCCCGCTCGCGGCGGCGTTGCCGGGGCTGGCGGATGCCGTGCGGCGCCTGCTGGAAGGCGGATCCTCGCTGGCTTCCGCCACGTCGTCGGGCGCCGGCTCCACGGGCGCACCCGGACGCGGCTCGTTCGTCCGGATGCTCGGCTCGCGCCGGGGACGGAAGGTCGCCTTGGGTGGGCTGGCGCTCGCCGCGCTCGCCGGCGTCTCCCTCTCCTGGGCGCGACGTTCCGCGACGTTGACGATCGAGTGCGAGCCGGCGGACGCGATGGCGATGGTGGACGGCACCCGCGCCGGGTCCACCCCGTTGGCCGTCTCGCTCGCGGCCGGCCACCACGGGGTTCGAGTGAGCAGAGCCGGCTTCAAAGACTGGGCGAGGGTCGTCCAGGTCGCACCCGGCGAGAAGGCCTCGTTCTCCCTGCAGCTCACGGTCGCGGACGCGCGGGACGCGTCCGCCGTGAACCTGCTCGCGAAGTCGCTCGGCGTGCAGCTCCAGGCGCTCCAGCTGCCCGCTGCGGAACGCGCGGGCATCGAGGGTGCCCCTCTCGAGCTCATCATGCCGCGCGGCAGGGTTCGGATCTCCGACCTCACCACCCTCGTGATGGATGCGGACCCGGCCCGCGTCGAGCCTTCGGGCGTGATCGCGCTGCGGAGGGGGGAGGAGACCCTGTGGGACACCCCGTTCGACCCGCAGGCCGCAGCGTACGAGGTCGTCGTGCCGGAGGATGCTCGATCGCGGGCCCGCGTGGGCGACGTCCTGCGATGGGGCTGGTTCCCGGCGGGGGGCTCGCCGGTGACCATCGAACTCCAGGTCGTCGCGGACGCCGCCTCCCCTCTCTTCACCGAGATCGAAGCGCGGCTGGGGCAGCAGCCCCCCGAGGTCCGCAGCCACCTGAAGTTGCAGGGGTGCAGCGACCGTCAGCTCTTCGCCGCGGTCTTCTTCGAGGCTCGTCGGCTTATCGGTGTGGACCCCTTGGACCTGCGCGCCCGCGCCATGATGGAGCGAGCGCTCACTTTGTCCGGAGGGGGCGACCTCAGATTCACGGCGCGCGTCCGAAGCGCGCTGCGCGACGCTCCGGAGGCCGAACGCGCGCGGGTGTTCCCGCCCACAGGTCCGGGGGTGGACCGCTAGGGCGGCGGCGTCCGCGCGCCTGCCCCTGAGGTCGCTGGTTCGACTCCATGGACGGGGCGCGTAACGAAGGAGAGCCGCCCGTTGCCGAGCGGCTCTCCTAGATATGGTCGGGGCGAGCCGAGCTGACACATACCTGCGACTCGTCATGTGGGTCATCGACGTGTCGAAGGAGAAGTGAGGCTCTGCGACCCCAGGCGGTCCCAAGTGACGCACCTGCGGGCGGTGAGGAACGTCCGCTGCCGCCGCGCGACACACCGCGGGCGTGCCCTGTCGGCAACGGCCCGGAGTCGCGCCCATCTTCGCCGATGGCGGTCAATGGCGGTCCTCGAGTCGGCATGCCCTCCCTCGTAGTCAGCGCACCAGCCAGACGACTGCGTTGGCAAGACTCTCGGCATCCCGTTCGGCCAGGAGGCGAGCGACCCTTGCAAGGAGGTCCCGGAACTCGACCTGCTCGGCAAGCAGAAGTCCGTAATGCTCGCGTCCAGCCGACGAGATGCTGCCGAAGATCTCCATGAAGTCGGCCACGTTGTGCGTCAGGACGGTGCGCCGATCCGCGAGCGCGGCCTCGAAGACGCTGACGTCACGACTACCGGCGAGCCCCTGCTCGACCACATGGATTGCGTCGAGGCCCCGCGCGCGCAGCGTCTGGGCCAAGAGCAGAGGAATGTCCTCGTCGAGGAGCAGCCGGGCGCGTGACACGGGCAACGCTCCCGGCGGCTACGAGGACGGCTTTCGCGCCCGTTCGAACAGCGCCTCGTTCGCGTCGAGGTCTGAATCGACCTCGGCCTTGTGGTCATAGTAGAAGGCAAGCGCGCCGTAGACCTGGCCGAGGGTCAGGTGGGGCCAATCGCGCACCAGCTCCTCGGGCGTCCCCCCGTGGCGCAAGACGTAGACGACGACTGATCGCACGGGGAAGCGTGTCCCGCGGATCACAGGGGCCCCGCCGCAGACACCGGGGCTGCGTTCGACGTGCGCGCTCTCGACTTGAGGTGCCGTGGCCATCTGGGAATCCTAACCCATCGTGCCGCGCGGTGGCGGGGTGTGGCGTGGCTGGACGCTGCGTAGCGTGCCTCCATGAGACGGCGAACGCGACGCCGGATCCGGGCGCAAGTAGGGCGTCGGCAGGCAACGAGGTTTCCAGATCCGCGGCCGAGCAGAGTGCCGGGGGCCCCCCTACGGTTGTCTGAGCCGCCCCAGCGTGCCCGGCGCCACGGGCTCGTCGCGCGAGTCAAGCGTGCTGGGATCCAGGCTCCAGGCTCCGGCCACCCGGAGGACCTCTTCCTCATCCAGAAACACCTGCTCTTTCGAGGTCTCCGAGTCGTCGTCGGCCGCGCGGTTCTCGACCTGCGATCCTCCACGAAGGCCGATCCTCTGCTCGATCTCGCTCAGCGTTCCCTCCGCAACATCCAGGACGCCGTCACTGAACTCGACTCGACGCTGCACATCGCCACCGATCGCTCTCGACCAGCCGCCTGCGCTGGCGCCGCGGTGCGTCGCGAAGTGCTGCGCCTCGCCGAAGCGGGTGCTCAGACGCGCAAGCAGCCCTGGATTGGGCAACGGCTCTTGCGTCCCCATGACCAACACCCAGCCGTCGAGGGGAGGGGTGACGAAGACCGTGGACTTCGTGCCGTCGTAGCCGGCCGCGACACCCTCGCTCCAGCTGGCCGGTCGGCAATCCGTCAGGGCGAGCTCTTCCACCACGGCCTGCAGGTCGGTTCCTCTGACGGCGAGCCACATGCACTTCCGGCCGAATCCCACCGGCATGCTCGGTGCGCGCCCTGACACGGCAGCACGTGGGCCCTGCGCACCCGAGGCGCGTCCGGGCTTCGTTCGCCTGCGTGCGAGCCACAAGGCGACACCGAGGCCGCTCGCGGCCGCCGCGCCAATCCAGAGCGGGTTCATGGGCTACCTCCGTAGGCTGCCGATTCGACTCACGACGGGGGTGATCTCTTCGAGCGAACGAAGGGCAACTCTACTGCCGGCTCGCGGGCCGTTCCCCGGGCGGGACCTTTCGACCACCTCCCGGGGTTGTGTTCATGTGTGGTAGGGGCGACTGGATTCGAACCAGGGCTTGCGCCCGCGATCGGGGGTGCCGCGATCCAGCGGCGGGGCGTCGCGGCGACTGGACGCGGGTGACGGTCGGGGGCGTGGCGCGGGCGCCGCCCTTGGCGTCGTTCACAAGGGGGCTGCGCCCCCTACGGCGCGTTGCACCCGCCGGGGCGGCGGGTGCGCGCCTACCCCGGAGGTCGCTGGTTCGAATCCATGGACGGGGCGCGTAACGAAGGAGAGCCGCCCGTTGCCGAGCGGCTCTCGTGCTGATGGTCGGGGCGAGCCGAGTTGAC
>CAZJJQ010000033.1:13160-15568 GCA_964546345.1 uncultured Planctomycetales bacterium | reverse complement strand
ACAGGGTCTGCCCCGCGGCCCGCAGGTCGTACGCCCCCGACGGCAGCGGGAGACGGTCGATGGGGGTGACGAGCGCGCCGACCACGTCGGACGCGACCACCGTGGACTCGCACGTCCAGCCGGCGGCCCACGTCTCCTCGTGCGTGTACACGCGGCTCCCCTGCGCCGAGACGACGAATCCGGGCACGTTCACGGGCAGCGTGGCGGCGTGCGAGGCCAGGCCGACGCGAACGAGGTCGTGGAGGAGGAGCGGGCGGCTGGCGCCGTCGTTGCCCGCGAACGAGGCGAACGTGAACACGAGGTCGGTGCCGTCCGCGACGAAGCCGGTCACGAACCCGCCCCGGACCGCGATGGCCGTCTCGAGGCGCGCGCCGCCGACGTCGATCACGACGAACCCGTCGTCGATCGCGCCGCTGCCCACCGTCACGCCGGGCGCGTCCGCGGGCCAGGTGCGGAGCGCGAGGCGGCCGTCGTTCGACATCACGCCGTCCGACGGGCCGTAGCCGCCCCACACGCCGATGCCGACGGGCGCGGCCATGCCCCAGCCGCGGTCGCCCGGCATGGGCATGGGCGAGACGCCGCCCGAGCCGAGGTCGAGCCGCGCGGACACCGTCGCGGGGCTCGTGCCGAAGTCGATCACGTACGCGGCCGAGCCCGTGTCGTCCCAGCCGGTGACGGCCACGGACTCGCCGTAGGGGAACATCCGCGACAGCTGGATCGGCAGGTCCACGCCGCCCACGCGGCAGCCCGTGGAGCGACGGATGCCCTGGACGACGCGGCCGTCCGGCAGGCGCAGGACGTCGGCCACGTTCTCGGCGATCGTGACGCGCCCGGTGACCGCCAGGGTCGTCGGGTGCGCGCGCACGACCTCCTCCGTCGAGATGGCGCACAGGCCCCGCGGGTGGGGGAAGCCGCGCACGACGGTGCCCTCCGCCCCGATGGCGCCGCGCATCGACAGCGCCGTCGGCGACAGCCCGAGCACGGCCAGCTCGTTGCGCTCGCCCGAGAACGGCACCAGCACGAGCCCGTCGCTCTCGAAGACGCCGAAGCCCTTCACGTCGTCGAACGCCGACGACCATCCCCAGCCGAAGTCGACGCGCGAGCGCATCGTCGGCCGGGTCGGATCGGATACGTCGTACAGGGACGCCGTCGCGTGCCAGTCGGCCGGGTCGAGGCCGAGCGCCACGAGCCGCCCGGGGAGCGCCACGAGGTGCGTGGACCACCCGGGTACCGTCAGCGACCCGGAGATCGAGGGCGCGTCGGGATTGCGGAGGTCGATCACCCACAACGGGTCCACCTGCCGGAACGTCACGACGAAGGCGGCGTCGTCGGTGAAGCGGGTCGCGAACAGCTGCTCCCCGCGGGCGAGGTCGAGCGTGCCGCGCGTCACCGGCGCGTCGGGGTTCGAGACGTCCACGACGAAGAGGTGCGACAGCCCTCCGTCGGTCCGGTCGTGGGTGACGACGCGCAGGGTGCCCGCGCCGAAGTGGAGCTTCTCCGGATCGGACAGCGTTCCCGGGAACGTCTTCCCGCCGCGCAGCGTCATCGCACCGACGGGGCTCGAGACGTCCACGATCGTGACGCGCGTGTCGCCGTTCCCGTCGGACGACGCGACGAACAGGTGCGCGTCGGTCGCGTGCGCGAACGTCGCGGCGTAGGGCAGCGCCAGGGACGTCACGGGCGAGAGCGCGCCGGTCGCGAGGAAGGAGTGGGCGGCCCCGTCGGTGAGCACGTACAGGATCCCGCCCACGATGCGGCTGGTGCGGTATCCGCCGGCGAGGGGGAAGGTGCCGAGGAGGCTGGGGGCGGCGGGGGTCGCGATCGAGACGTCGAGCACCTGCGTGCCGCCGTCGAAGCCTGCGAGCATCACGTACGCGTGCGTCCCGCGGAGGAACATCTCGCGCGGCACACCCGTCATGGCGAGGCGGCCGAGGAGGGCGGGGGCCGCGAGATCGACCACGGCGAGGCCTCGCCACGAGTTGAGCAGGTACAGCCGGTCGCCGTCGATGCGGTAGAGGTCGGCCTCCTCGATGGCCCGTCCGATCTCCTCGGCCGCGTCCGCCGCCTCCGCGCCGGGGGCGGGAGCGAGGGCGGCCCCCGCGCCGCCGCCGCCCATGGCGCCCGAGAGCCCGCGCGGGTCCGCCGTGAGGTAGCCCGTGCGCGGCGGCGTCTCGCCGGAGCCGCCCCCGCCGCACGCGGCGAGGAGCAGCAGGGCGAGCCCGAGGATCCACGTCCGCTTCCCAGCGAATCGCTGCATGAGCCGGCCTCCGGTGCGTCCGCGCCCGACCCCCCTAGTCTGCCCGGCTTTGCCGAGCGACGCCCAGGGGGCGCGGGAGCACCGCACGGAGCCCCCCCCGGCGGAACGTGTGCACCCCGGTCCGGATCAGGGCCTGGGGAGGGTCTGGATC
>CAZJJQ010000033.1:11175-13060 GCA_964546345.1 uncultured Planctomycetales bacterium | reverse complement strand
GAGGGGGGGCAGCAGCGCCCCGTGCATCTCGAAGCCGCGTCGCGCGCTGCTGCAGCAGGCGCAACACGGCGGCGGGGGCGCCCACTCACCGGGGCGAGCGCCGTAGCCTCGGTGGAGTTCGTCGCGCTGCGGGAGGGCGAGCCGTGGGCGTCGTGATGATCGCCGACCCGAACCGGGATGGACCCATCCGTGCGCTCGCCCGCCCGTACCGGTGCCGTCGGCTCGACCGCGTGATCCGCGTCGCCGCCGCGACGGATCGGGTCAGCGGCCTGGGGGCGGTGGGCGAGGCCCACGTGAAGTGGCGCCGAGAGGATCTGTCCCCTTCCCGTGCCGCGCCGGCATCGACCCGTCGAGCAGGCAAGCCGACCACGCTCAAGGACCGGGCGCTCTCCCTGGAGCGGTGCCAGGCTGTGGGTTCTATCCACTCTCGATCGTTCGGATTGCCGAGAGGACGGCCCTGCTTGCCCTTCGGCCGTAGCCTCGTCGGAGCGCATGGGAGAGAGAGTCCTGGACCGCGACTTCGCCCCGGGCCGAAGACGCTTCGGCACGCACCGTGAAGTCGCCGTACGTTTGCAGCTCCTCAAGCCTGTGGGGACTCTTCCAGACGGTGATCGTCGGCTTCGGATAGGTCGGGTGCAGTCGGTACCTGATCTTGCGCACTCCCGGAGGCAGGTTCGCTACCCACAGCGTGACGTAGTAGTGCCTCACCCCGCGGATCCTGTCGCAGTCCGGCTCCGGGCGGTTCGGGTCCGAGTCGGGGTCCATGCGAAACTCAGCCATCAGCACGGAGCGTCCTGAGCCGTTTCCTCGGGTCAACAGAGCTCGGTGCCGGGCTACCCACGCTTCGTGCTCCGCCTTCATCATCCGGACACGGCGCACGGAGTACCGACTCCTCGATCCTCCGTGGTCAATCTCCGTGTGGTGCGTAGGGCACAACAAGATCAGGTTCTCGTAGCGGTTGAGCTCGCGAGGGTCGCGGATCCGTTCGTCGTGGCGTGCGGAGCCGCGATTCAGCCCGACGATGTGTGCGGCCTCCGCAACGTTGGCTCCGCTCGGGCGGTCATAGAGCTTCTGAACGCAGGTCTCGGAGCCGAACCGATAGGCGCACGTGTTGCCTGAACATGCCAGCAGCTTCTTGAGATCGGTGATCGGAATCTCGCGGCTCCCGCGCCTCGCCGCCTTGCTTCCTCCCGACGCGAGCAGCATCCTTCGAATCGCCATGGCCCCATCGCCTCCAATTCCCACCCGGCAAGGTCGCCCATCACGCCCCCCTCAGGGTGGAGACATCGGGGAACGCTAGTCAGGCCGCGGCCTCCCGTCAAGCCGTCGGCTCGCCTCGACGGGGCCCCACGCTTCGATCCCGTCGGCGGCGCGCCGCTATCATGGTGGGGTCCGGGGCGTCGCGCCTCGATCCGTCCCCCTTCCGTGACCGGAGAGTCCCCATGCACGTCGTCCTCGAGCACGGACCCGCGTTCGCCTGGGCCCGCGTCGCGCTCGCCCGGGGCGAGGCGGTCAAGGCCGAGTCCGGCGCCATGGTGTCGATGAGTGCGACCGTGGACATCGAGACGAAGATGCAGGGCGGCCTGCTGGGCGCGCTGGCGCGCAAGATGCTCACCAGCGAGTCCTTCTTCCAGAACACGTTCACGGCGGTGAGGGGCGCCGGGGAGGTCACGTTCGCGCCGTCGATGATGGGCGACATCCACGTCCGGCCGATGAACGGCCAGGATCTCCTCCTCACCTCGGGCGCCTACCTCGCGAGCTCGCCCACGGTCGAGATGCAGACGAAGTGGGGGGGAATGAGGTCGTTCTTCTCGCGCGAGGGCCTGTTCCTCCTGCGTGCGCACGGGGAGGGCACGCTGCTCTTCTGCTGCTACGGCGCGCTCGT
>CAZJJQ010000033.1:6157-11075 GCA_964546345.1 uncultured Planctomycetales bacterium | reverse complement strand
CCCACGAGCGACCTGGACCTCTACGTCCTCCACCTCGGTCCGTGGAAGCGCCGCCTTCAGCGGCGCCTCGAGGGCGTACCGACGGAGATCTTCGTCAACAGCCCGGCCTCCGCCCGCGCCTTCCTGCGCGAGGAGCTCGCGTCCGGCCGTCCCATCACCGCGCACATGCTCTCCACGGCGTTCGTGGTGCTCGACGTCGATCCCGTGGTCGGCCAGCTCCGGCGCGAGGCGGCGGAAGCCCTCGCCGCCCCACCTTCCTTCGACCCGACGGCGGTGACCTACGCCCGCTACCTGGCGGTGGACGCGCTCGACAACGCACGTGACGTCCATCCGGCGGACCCCGTCTCGTCGGCGCTCTTCGTCGCGCGCGCCGTGCACGGGGCCTTGTCCGCCGCCTTCCTCGCGGCGTCACGATTCGTTCCGCGGGAAAAGGACCTCGTCCGGGGCGCGCTGGAACTGGTCCCGGCGCTCTCCCGCACCGATCTCGAGACGGCGCTCGGCGTGTCCCCGCCCTCGAGGGAGCGGTTGGAGGCTGCTGCTCGGGTCGTCGAGGCCCTCTGTGGCGCCTCGACGTTCTTCGCGTGGGACTCCCCGCCCCAGCCGGCGCCGCCGGGGAGCTGAGATCCAGCGCCTACCGCCCCGCGGCCATCGCGCGCAGGCGGGCGATGCGGGCCTCGGGGGCGGGGTGGGTGCTGAAGAGGTTCGCGAGCCCGTGCATCGGGTTCGCGATCATCATGTGCGCGGTGGCGCCGGTGGGGGACATGGGCTCGCGGTGCGGGATCTCCGCGTGCAGGCGCTCGAGCGCGTCGGCGAGGGCGGCGGGGTCACGGCCGTAGGCGGCGGCGCCGTCGTCGGCGGCGTACTCGCGCGAGCGGCTGATCGCCATCTGGACGAGCATGGCGGCGAACGGGGCCACGAGGGCCGCGATGAGCATCCCGAACCCGCCGCCGCGGTCCTCGTCGGAGCGGCGGCCGCCGAACATGGCGCCCCACCGGGCCATCATCGCGAGGACCGAGATGGCCGAGACCGCGCCCGCGACGAGGGTCATCGTCAGCATGTCGCGGTGCTTCACGTGGGAGATCTCGTGGGCGAGGACGGCCTTCACCTCGCGGCGGGAGCAGAGCCGGAGCAGGCCCTCGGTGACGGCCACGACCGCGTGCTCGGGATTGCGGCCGGTCGCGAAGGCGTTCGGCGTGGACTTCGGGACGATGGCGAGCTTCGGCATCGGCAGCCCGGCCGCGTCGCACAGCTCGCGGACGTCCTGCTCGAGGGCGGGGGCCTCCCCCGGCGCGAGGGTGCGGGCGCCGTAGGCCTTGAGCACCAGGCTGCTGCTGAACCAGTAGTTGAAGAAGTTCAGGGCAAGCCCGACGACCAAGGCGATCATCATGCCCGAGCGCCCACCCACGGCATGGCCCAGCCAGACGAGGAGCAGGGTGAGGAGCGTCAGCAGGAAGACGGTGCGGAGGGCGTTCATGGTCGGGGGTTCTTCGACGGCACCGGGACGCGATGCCGACGGGTCCGAGGGTAGCCCCTCGCGAGGCTCGGGCGATCCGATTCCGCCTCCCGACCTCCTGGCCGCCTACCCCTTCCGGTGGGAGCGCGTCGCCGTCGGCGGCGCGGCCCTCGGCCTCTTCACCCTGCCCGACCCCGACGCGCTGCTCGACGCCCTCACGCAGGAGGAGTTCGACCGCAACGACGGCCGCATGCCGTACTGGGCCACGCTCTGGCCGTCCGCCTTCGCCCTCGCCGAGCGCCTCCTCGCGGGACCCGCGCTGCCCGGCCGCCGCGTCATCGTCCTCGGGTGCGGCCTCGGGCTCGAGGGGCTCGCCGCCTGCGCGCGCGGTGCGCAGGTGACCTTCCTCGACTGGGAGCCCGTCGCCGTCGCGTGCGCGCGCGCGAGCGCCGCGGCGAACGGATGGACCGCCACCGAGGGTGTCGTCTGCGACTGGCGGGCGCCGCCCCCGCTGCCCGCCTACGACCTCGTCCTCGGGGCCGACGTGCTCTACGAGGCCCGCAACGGCCCCGCCGTCGCGCGCTTCCTCGCGGCGCACCTCGCGCGGGGCGGCGAAGCCTGGATCACCGATCCGGAGCGCCTCCACGCGAAGGACTTCCCCGCCGACCTCGCCGCCGCAGGGCTGGCGCTGCTCGCGCGCGACGCGCTGCCGCCGCGTCCGGACGCGTCGCGCCTCACGCTGTGGCGCGTGGGCGCGGGGCCCGAAGCCGCGCGGCCGTAGCATGCTCCCCATGGCCCTCTCGCGTCGCCGCTTCGCGCTGCTCGCGCTCGCGCTATGCGTGACGGCGTGCGCCCGCTCCGGGTCGGACGGCGCCACGGCTCTGCCCCCGCCGCCCCCTGACGATTCCCGGCCGGTGCTGCTCACCGCCTTCGAGCCGTTCGGCGTCCGCGCCACCAACCCGTCGTGGGAGGTGGTGAAGCGCTTCGACGGCACGACCGTGGGCGGCCGGCGCGTGGTCACGCTGCGCCTGCCGGTGGTCTACGACGCGGTGGAGGCGCCGCTGCGGGCGGCCATCGACGCGCACGGACCCCGCGTCGTCGTGGCCTTCGGGCTCGGCCGCGACCGCATCCACGTGGAGCGCGTGGCGCGCAACGGCTATCACCCCAAGCGCCCGCCCGACGAGGCCGGCCGCCCGCCCCCGCGCGACGTCCTCGCACCCGGCGGCCCCGCGACGTTGCCGACCACCTTGCCCGTGGCCGCGATCCTCGCGCGCCTCGGGGCCGAGGGGATCGGCGCGGAGCCCTCCGACGACGCGGGCGGCTACCTCTGCAACGAGGCCTTCTACCGGCTCCTCGCGATGAAGGGGGGCGCCGCCGACGGGATCCGCGTGCGGGGCTTCGTGCACCTGCCCGACCTCGACGCCCCCGACCCCGCGGGCGGCACGTACACGCCGGCGCGGCTCGAGGCGGCGGTGCGGGCGATCGTCTCGGAGGCGGTCGCGGCGGCGCGCGGGCCCTGACGCGGCCCGGCGTGGGAGGTGGGGGGCGCGGGGGGCGGAGGGCGGTGGGGCGGCCGCCGCCCGGCTATCCTGCGCCCGTGGCCCTTCCCTCGCACGAGCGTCCGATCCTCCTCCTCGTCCCCGACCCCGCGGGGGTCGCGGAGGCGCTGCGCGCGTTGTTGACCCACGTCGAGGTGCGCGCGTACGCGCTGCCCGCGGTGTGGGACCTCTCCTTCGGGCCCGTGGACGCGATGAAGGGGCTGCCGGCGGTCCCGCGGCTCGACCTCGGCAACCTCGGCGAGGTCGTCCGCTACCTGGCGGGGGCGGCGACGCCGGCGGCGCTCGAGGCGTGGCTTGCGCGCACGTGGCAGGAGATCCACGACCGCGTGCGGCAGTGGTACCTCAAGCGCGGCGCGATGGCGGTGCTGGGGTCCCTGTTCAAGGTGGGGCGGCCGTCCGCGTCGTACCCCCCGCCGCCCGCGTTCCGCTCCGATCGCGTGCACGCGGCGAAGCTCGAGGCCACCTACCGCCTCCACGTCGTCGCGGGCGCGGTGACCGATCCCGTCGCCCCCGCCGAGGAGGCGAGCGTGGCGTGGTATCCGTTCGATCCGCGGGACGTCGAGGGGCGCACGGATGCGGGCCTGCCTCCGGACGGACGCGAGTGCGTGCTCGAGGTCTTCGCGTACGAGGCGGGTCGCGCCCGGCACCTGCGCGTGCTGGAGGCGGTGGCCGCGGCGTCGGGCTGGCGCGTCGTGGACACCCCGGTCGAGGGGGCGGGCGCGTGAAGGCCGCGGCGATCCTCATCATCGGGGACGAGGTGCTCTCGGGCGAGGTGCGCGACGAGAACGGACCGTGGCTGGTGGGGCGCCTGACCGGCTTCGGCACGCGGATCGAGCGCATCGCCACGGTGCGCGACCGTATGCCCGACATCGTGGAGGAGCTGCGGCGCCTGCGGGCGATGGCCGACGCGGTGGTGGTGAGCGGTGGCATCGGGCCCACGCACGACGATCTCACCCGACCCGCCGTCGCGACGGCGCTCGGCGTCCCCCTCGAGCGTCACCCCGACGCCGACGCGCACGTGCGTCGGTGGTACGGCGACCGCACGACCGACGCCGAGCTGGCGATGGCCGACCTGCCGAAGGGGAGCCGGCTGCTGCGGGGGGCGAAGACGACCGCGCTGGGCTTCTTCGTCTCGGGGGTGTACGTGCTGCCCGGTGTGCCGTTCCTCCTGCGGGACCTGATCGAGGGCAGCGCCGCCGAGTTCACGGGGCCGCCGCTCCATCGGGTCGAGGTGTCGCTCGCGCGCCGCGAGGGCGAGATCGCGGACGCGCTCACGCGCCTGCAGGCGTCGGCCCTCGACACGGCGATCGGCTCGTACCCGTCCGTGGACCCCGACGGGGTCTGGTCCACGCGGATCGTGGTGCGCTCCCCCGACGCGGCGCGCGCGTCCGCCGTGGCCGACCAGGTGCGGCTGGCGTTCGGGGCGGGGTGAGCGTGGACGCGGAAGCAGAGCGCGGAGGCAGCGGTTCGGAGTGACCCGAGGCGACGGTCCGGCTCTGCTCCGCCTCCGGTTCCGGCTCTGCTCCGCCTCCGGTTTCGGCTCTGCTCCGCCTCCGGTTCCGGCTCCGCTCCGCTTCCGGGTCGCGGAGCAACCGTCATGAGCCCGCGCCCCGTGATGGCACGTGCGAGCCGAGGCGACGATCGCGTGTCAGCAGACACCATGCCGGCCGGTGCCCCGGCCAGGGGCCGGGGCGACGAGCGCGCGCGCTGGCACAGCGCGCGAGAGGCCGGCAGGAGCCTCCCGAGGAGGAGGAGTCTGCGACGACGACGAGGGCGGGGCAGGCCCGCGCTGCGCGGGCCTCACCCGCGGCGAAGCCCGGGCCACCACGGTCGCGGGCGAACTGAGCCGGGCGGGGCGGGTTGCGGGCACCCCCGCCGCGGGGGGGTGGGGCCCCGGGGCGGGGGA
>CAZJJQ010000033.1:0-6147 GCA_964546345.1 uncultured Planctomycetales bacterium | reverse complement strand
GGGGGCCGAACTCGGGGGCCCGACGCCGGTCCCGTCGCCCGACCGAGCGCGCCCGGAAGAGCCCCACGGATCGCGCCCGAAAAGGAAGGGAGCCGGCCGCGATGCGACCGGCTCCCAGCGAGGATGGTGGAGCCGAGGGGAGTCGAACCCCTGACCTCCTGATTGCGAACCAGGCGCTCTACCAACTGAGCTACGACCCCGAAGGCGGTAGGTGTACCCGGGGGCGGCGCCCGGTCAAGCGCTCCGCGACTGCTCCGACAGGGCCTCGACGAAGGGGAGGGGCTGGTCGGCCAGGCACTTGAGGATGGTCCCCCCGGCGGTGAAGGCGTGGGTGACGTCCGACAGCCTGCCGTACCGCTCGAGAGCCGCCCGGCCCTCCCCGCCCCCGACGTAGACCGAGATCCCGGCGGCCTGGAGGCGCTTGAGGGTCCCGACCATGGCCTCGGTCCCCCCGGCGAACGCCTTCTCCTCGAACTTGCCGAGCACCCCGTTGTGGAAGGCGGCCCGGCGGCGGGTCCCCTTCGCCCAGGCCAGCGCCTCCGCTTCGAAGTGGGCGCGGGTCCTGGGGCCGATGTCGCACTGGAGGCGGCCCTTCGGGATGTCGGCCGACACGGTTCCGTCGTCGAGCACGAAGTCCACGGGGAGGACCACCTTCACCCGGTTCGCCTTGGCGTCCTCGAGGAGGCGGCGGGCGCGGTCGATGGCTTCGCGGGGCACGTAGGTCTTGTCGGCCGCCCGGGCGGGGTCCTCGGCGGCGCCGATGGAGACGTCGGCGCCCCGCATCTCGCCCTCGGCCTTGCGGAGGGCCATGGCCAGGCTGCCGCCCGCCACGATCATCTCCACCCGGCCCCGCTTCACGATGCCGTGAAGGTCCCCGAGCTTGTCGAGCTTGAGGCCCGAGAACGACACGAGGCCGGCCTCGCGAGCGCGCACGACGTGGTCGGCGAGCTCGCCGCGCGTGAACGTCCCGAGCGCCGTGCGGTCCATGACGAGGGGCAGGACCGCGCTGCTGAAGTCCTTGTTCGAGGCCGCCACGGCGTCGTTGACGTAGATCGTGGAGGCGGCGCGGAAGGCCCGGGCGAGGCGTTCCAGGCGGTCCGCCTGGGCCGTCGCCTCGTCGGCCTTCGCCTTCCACAGGCCCATCTCGAACGGGTAGCGGCGGAGGTTCTCGAGCACGAGGAAGCCGCCGGGCGGCAGCGCGCGGGCGGCCCCGAGGACCGTCGGCGAGAGGGTGATCTCGCGTTCGTCGAACCAGTCCTTCAGGAACGGCCCCGCCTTCGGCTCGAGCCTGCAGAGCTTCTGGTGCACGAACTCGAGCGTCTGCTCCGGCTTACGGCCGCGGTGGCCGAGGAGGAGCATGCGCCAGCCCTTCGCCCGACCGAGCTCGAGGGTGTCGTGGAGGCCGGCGAGCCGGGGGTCGTCCCCGATGACGCCGTCGCGGTCCTCGACGTCGAGGTCGGCGCGTATCCACACCGCCGCCCCGTGGGGGAGGTCCGCGAGGGCTTCCACGGGGGGGATGCGCCCGAGCTTGGTCTCGAGCGGCTCCTTCGCGTCGCCGTACCCGAGGGTCTGGAGGAGGGCCTTTCGGAACCCGACGTGCTGGAGCTGCGGCATGCGGCGACCTCCTGGGGTGGGTCGCGAGGATACGGGCTCCCCCTAGAGACCGGGAACGGCGCCCCGGTGGAGTCAGCCAACGGGTGTCTGACACCTTCCGGTCGGCCGGCCGCCCGTCGCCGGGGAAGCGGAGCGAGGGGTCTGCTCCCCCGGTGGCGTCAGCCAACGGGTGTCAGACACCTTCTGGCGGAGGGTACCCCTGCGACCCCGGAGCAAACCTGCCAGACACCTTCGTCCCGGGATGGATGGCCGGCCCCCGCCGCCCCCCGGATCATCTGCTTGTATTCAGCACGCACAAGCGCCCTCCTGCCGGGGCGAAACCGGACCGATCGAAGGTGGCGGACCCCCCGCCGGGGTGAAAGGCTCTCCCCCGTGAATCCCATCGAACGGCCCGTCTACGGCCTCACCGTGCGCGGCGACGAGCTCGACGTCGAGATCAGCGCTCCCGACTGGCCCGCCCTCGTCACCGTCGCCGTGCTCGCGGTGTCGGACCTGCGTCGGCCGCTCGGGGAGTTCCAGACCTGGACGGCTCGCCGCATCTCGGCCCGCGTGCACGGGTACGCGCCCCAGCTCGAGCGCTGGGTGAAGGAGTCGCTCGACGACTGGAAGGTCGCCGCCTTCCTGCCCGCGCTCGTCGAGCTCGAGCACGCCGAGGAGGCGCGCCTGTCGGGGATCCTGCGCGGCGGGTGCATCGAGCGCGACGAGGTCCACCCCGCGCACCCGGTCTCGGCCGTGGTGCCCGGCTCGACCAGCGTGACGCCCGGCGGCGACGGCACGCCCTGGCGCGCGCGGTTCACCCTGCGGGTCTGACGGGCGGGCGGCCCGACGCGCCCGTTGCCCGCCTCCCCCGGCGGGCGTAGCCTCACCCCCGATGTCCGACGCCCTGCCCCCCCCGCGCCCGACCGACGACGACGTGGTCGTCCGCGTCGAGAACCTCTCCAGCCAGTACGGCGACCAGGTCGTCCTGAAGGACGTGGACATGACCGTCCGCCGGGGCGAGGTCATGGCGATCCTCGGCGGCTCGGGCTGCGGGAAGTCCACGCTCCTCAAGCACCTGATCGGGATCCTCAAGCCCTCCCACGGCCGCGTGACCGTCCTCGGCACCGACGTGACGCACGCCACGCACCAGGAGCTCGAGGCGCTCTACCGCAAGATCGGGATCGTCTACCAGACCGGCGCGCTCTTCGGCGGCCTCACGGTGGCCGAGAACGTGGCGCTCCCGCTGCGCGAGCACACGAGCCTCGCGAGCAAGATCATCGACATCTCCGTGCGCATGAAGCTCGGGCTCGTGAACCTGTCGGGGTTCGAGCACCGGATGCCGAACCAGCTCTCCGGCGGCCAGGTGAAGCGCGTCGCGTTCGCGCGCGCCATCGCCATGGACCCGCAGGTGCTCTTCTGCGACGAGCCGAGCGCCGGCCTCGACCCGCGCATCGGCCGCGGCCTCGACGACCTGATCCGCAACCTCAACAAGGCCTTCAACATGGCCATCGTCGTGGTGACCCACGAGATGGAGTCGGTCCGGCTGATCGCCGACCGCATCACCATGCTGGCGCCCATGCCCGGAGGTGCGCGCGTCGTCTTCCAGGGCACCTACGACGAGCTGCGGGCGAGCCAGGATCCCGTCGTGCGCGACTTCGTGGCGCGCGAGCCCCTGCACGAGCCGCGCACCGAGGCGTCCGAGATCCTCCGCGCCCTCGTCGGCGACGACGACGAGGACCTTCAGGGGCCGTGAAGCGATCGTCGTCGGGACGCACGGGCTCGCTTTCGGGGCTCGTGCCGCGCGGCGGCTCGTCGAGGTATCGGGGTCCAGATACGATCTCCTCGCCGCCGCAGGTCGTTCCCCGCACCTCGGGGACGTCCCTCGGCCTTGCGCGAGCCTCCGAAATCGAGCCCGATCGGTCGGGAGCGCATCCCCCCCGCATCGGGGGGGGCCGTGCCTCCCTCGACGATTTCTTCACCCACCCACCGGGCGTAGGAAGCGCCGTGGAGGAGGGGGGAGGCGGGGTGCCTGGGCCGCAGGCCCATGGGAGGGAGGCGGGGGAAGGGCGTCAGTCTTCGGCCGTGAGCTCGACCGTGGGCTTCTCGGGGGTGACGAGCTTCGCGCGGTCCGGCACCGTGAAGGTCATCAGGCTCCCCGCGGCCCAGAGTCGGATCGGGCCGTAGGGGAGGCCGCGCAGCCGAAAGGCCCCGTCGGAGTCCGACTCCCCGGCGTAGGCCACTCCTTCCTCGCTCCCGTCGAGCTCCTCGGGGGTCATGTTGCGATACAGGGGCGCCGCCTTGGGCTTGCCGGAGGCATCCCTCACGATCCCCGTGGCCGTGAACCCTCGGGCGAGCCGGATCGGACCGCTCTTCGGGTTCCAGGGCACCGGTTTGCCGGAGCCGTCCGCGGATCCTCTGAGGTCGTCACGGTCCTGCGGCGGCTCGATCCGCAGGTAGAGCGGACCCGTCGGATCGGTCGGAGGGAGGCGGACGCCTCCCTTCGCGTCCGTTCGGGTCCGGGACTTCTCCCGGCACGACCCGACGGAGGAGACCCGAAGCTCCACCTCATAGAGGACGACCGTCGCACCGTCGAGGGGGCGGCCCTCGAAGTCGAGCACGACGAGCAGGGGGGCCTCGCCTCGACGGAGGCGCAGCACGAGGTCCTTCGCGCCGCCGCGGGAGGGGAGCTCCGGAGGTGCCGCCCACGGTGCGGGGGGGCGGGGGATGCGGATCTGGTACTCGCGGCGTCCCAGTCCGACGAGCCGGAAGGCCCCGTCGTCCCCGGTGCTGCTCTCCGCATCGGGCCCGAAGCCCCAGAGCGTCCCGGTCGCCGCCTCGACGACGACGCCGGGGATCGGGGTGCCGCCCTCATCGAGCACCCGGCCCTCGATCGTGAGGCCGGGCTCGAGGCGGATCGTGACCTCATGCGTCGAGGCATCGACGTCGCGTTCTGCGGGCCCGTAGGGGAGCGCGGCGCCTTCCCCGTCCCTGCTTCGGAACACCCTGAGGGTCCCCTCCTTCCCGCGGGTCGCGATCTCCACGGTGCCACCGATCACGCGGGTGGACGTGGCAAAGAGCTCCGACATCCAGGAGACCGTGGTGTCCCGGATCGGACTGCCGTCGGGGGCGAGGACGTGCACGACCAAGGCTTCGGTGGGGGGCGTCCGTCCCTTCGGCGCGCCGGACCCGGGCGGACGTTCACCGTCGAGGACGAGGGTGACCACGGGTCGCTCCGGCGTGACCTCGACGCCTGCGGTCGCGTCCGGCCGCTCGAAACCTGCGGGCGTCACGTCCGAGGGAGACGCCGAGAGCATCGCCTTCCCGTAGGGCACCCTCGTCAACCGGAAAGTGCCGTCCCCTTCGGTTGGCGTCGACCTCCAGCCGCCCCCGGGCTCATGGCGGACCACGTTCGCCCGCACCGCTCGCCCCGTGGCGTCTCGGACGGTGCCCGTGACGACGTAGCCCCGCGGGATCGGGAGTCGGCCATCGACCGCTCCCCAAGGCCGGAGCTCGAGCTCGGCCAGGTCGTCCCGGGCTTCGGGAGCATCGACCTGGAGGTCGTAGGTCGCGGTGGTGTCGAGCTGCTTCCACCGGGCCTCCCCGCGGGCATCCGTCGTGGTCCAGGCGATGGGCTCCCGGTCGCCGGCACCCCCGTGCACCTCGTACAGGCCAAGGCTCACGCCGGGGACCGGTCGATCCCGCCAGTCCACGATCGTCAAGGAGACGTTCCTGGTCGCGGGCAAGGTGAGCAGCGCGCGACGCGCACCTCCCGCCAGGTGAGCCCATGCGCAGCCGATGTCCGTCGCCGCGCGACGTGCGCGGACGACGTACGCCTCCTCGCCCAGCCCCACGAGCGCGAACGTGCCATCCGCCCCCGTGGTCGCCGCCGCCGCGGGCTCCGCCGAGACGATCGATGCCTGGAAGTGGGCCGCCACCGCCGCCCCCGGGACCGGGACGCCCGCGCCATCCACGACTCTGCCCCGGATCTCGAGTCCGGCGCCCATGCGCACGGGCAATCGCCGCGTACCCGGTTCGAGGACCCCGCGGAAGGGGGCCCACGGCAACGGTCGGCCGGCCTCGTCCTTCGCGCCGAACACCAGCACTCGTGCGCGCTCCGGCGGCGCATCCACCGATGCGTACCCGCGGAGCACGTCCGTCGTCCGGGTCGCCCCCGAGGCGAGCTCGACGCGCAGCACCGCGCGGGCCGGCGGGGCGGCGCCCGGCCCGACCACGACGACCTGGACCTGGGGGGCCCCGGCCCTCGCCGTGCCTCCGCCGAGCACGCACGCGAGCAGCCCCCAGACGAGTCCCGCGCGGCGGGTGGCTGCGGGGCGCGACCGGCGCGTGTCCATGGGCTCACCTCCTCGAGGAGAGCGAGGGTAGCAGCAGACGCGCGGCGAGGGTCGGACGCTCCTCCCGCATGCCCTCTGCGCCGACACGGAAGCGGCCGGGCCCCGGGGTCCCGGCCGCCGCCGCGCGTGGCTGCTCGGGGGGGGGGTCGGGGGGTGTGTTGAAAACGCCGGGGGGGCGGGCGGGCGCGCGTTCGGGGCGCGG
>CAZJJQ010000032.1:0-15893 GCA_964546345.1 uncultured Planctomycetales bacterium | reverse complement strand
CCCTCGAGGCTGCTCCTCGCCGGGCTCGCTGGGGTCCTGTGGAGCCCTGGATGCGGCGGCGGCGGCGCCGACCCGAGGGCCCCCGAACAGGTGCCCCCGCCCGCGGTGTCCCTCGCGATCGGGGACGCCACGACGACGGAGGGCGACACCGGCACGACGTGGCTGCAGTTCCCCGTGTCCGTCACGGGCACGCTGACGGCGGACGTGACCGTCCCCTGGGCCACCTCGGACGGCACGGCCACGGCCGCAGGCGCCGACTACGCTCCCGACAGCGGCGTCCTCACCTTTTCCCCGGGCGGGCCCACGACCCACACCGTGTCCATCCTGGTGACGGGCGACGGGAACGAGGAGGCGGACGAGGTCCTGTACGTGGATCTCGGCAGCCCCGGGGGCCCCGGGGCCACGATCGCGGATGGCCGGGCGCTGGGAACGATCGTGAACGACGACACGAGACCCCCGGGCGTGTGGCCCGCCAGGGTCTTCGCGCCCTACGTGGACATGGGGCTGTGGCCCGTGGCGGATCTGGTGCAGGGATCTGCCGACGCGGAGGCGGCGGGGGCGGTCCACATGGACCGCTACGTCCTGGCGTTCGTGACCGCGGGCGGGACCAAGACGACCCGGGCCTGCTGGGCGGGGCAGGATGCCTACGAGGTGGGCAACCCGGGAGCGGGGATGCCGGATCACGGGGCGCTCATCGCGGCGCTCCAGGCCGAGGGCGGCGAGGTGATGGTCTCCTTCGGGGGCGCCATCGGCACGCCCCTGGCGGTCAGCATCACGGACGTGGACGCGCTGGTCGCCGAGTACGAGCGCGTCATCGCGGCCTACCACCTCACCTGCATCGACTTCGACATCGAGGGACTGTGGGCCCACTACCCCACCCAGTCGGCCTCCATCGACCGTCGCTCCCGGGCGATGAGGATCCTGCAGGACCACGCCGCGGCGGAAGGGCGCCCGCTCGAGATCTGGCTGACGTTCGCGGTGCTCCCCACGGGGCTCACGACGGACGGCCTGGCCATCGTGCAGAGCGCGGTGGACGCGGGGGTCGAGCTGCGCGGCGTGAACGTCATGTGCATGGACTACGGCCTCGCCAACTACACCGGGGACGCGGGGGAGTCGGCCATCCTGGCGGGGACCCGGCTCTTCGAGCAGCTCCAGGCGATCTACGCGAAGGCGGGCATCCCCAAGTCCGACGCTCAGCTCTGGGCGATGGTGGGCCTCACCCCCATGATCGGCGTCAACGACGTGCAGGACATCGTGTTCACGCAGGCGGACGCCCGCGAGGTGCTCGACTTCGCGAACGCGAAGGGCATCGGGCTCCTCTCCATGTGGTCCGCGCACCGCGACCGCGGCGCCGCAGGGGCGCAGGTCGGCCAGGTCTCCCCCACGCACAGCGGGCTGGACGCCTCCGGGACGGTCACGCGCGGCGTCACGCACACCCCGCACACGAGCTACGAGTTCATGACGATCTGGTCGCCGTTCACGCAGTAGCACCTCGCGAGGCTCGCGCCGTGGTCACCCGCCGTCGCACCCCCGTACGGGGGGCAGCCCGGGCCCGCGTCGCGGTAGCTCCCGTCCCCCCACGTCCGGAACGCACGAGCGATCACGCGCACAGGATGCGCCCGGTGAGCCCCGCGCACGAGCCGCGCGCACCGCGTAGACTCGCCGCATGGGCCTACTCACGTTCGGCATCAACGTCACCCTGGACGGCTGCATCGACCACCGCGAGGGGATCGCCGACGACGAGACCCACGCCTTCTTCACCCGCCTCATGGACGAAGGGGGGGCGATGCTGTGGGGCCGCGTCACCTACGAGATGATGGAGAGCTTCTGGCCGGCCGTGGCCCGCGGCGACCAGGAGGCGCCGCCTGCGATCCGCGAGTGGGCGGTCCAGCTCGAGGCCAAGCCGAAGTACGTGGTGTCTTCGACGCGCACGCACTTCCCGTGGACTCGGAGCCACCACCTCGCAGGCGACCTGCGCACGGGCGTGCAGCGGCTCAAGGACGCGACTCCGGCCGGCGTGCTGCCGAGCTGGATCGGCTGGACCTGATCGACGAGTACCGGTTCCTGGTCCATCCCCGGATCTCGGGCCACGGTCCGACCCTCCACCAGAGCGGGCTCCCCTCCACGCGGCGGCTCGAGCTGGTCTCGGCGAAGCCGCTCCGCAACGGCGCGGTCGCGATGCACTACCGGCGGGCACGCTGACCCCGAGGAGCCCGCTCGCGACGAGGTCGCGGGCTCGCGCGTCGTCGGAGCTTTCTCCCCGCGCGGAGGGGAGGGGGGCGATCGTCGTCGGGCCGCTCGCCACCCGCCTCGTCGGCCTGCCCCCCGGCCCCGCGCGGGACGCCGTTCCCGCGTCGCGCGCTCAGCGGGGGCGGAAGTGAACGAACACGGTGGGGCCCGCCTCGAGGACGACGGTCTCCTCCAGCGACTCGCCGCCCGGGTAGTCGATGCGCGCGACGTAGCGCCCCGGAAGGAGGGTCACGGTCTTCGAGCCGAGGACGGCGCCGGCGGGGTCGTAGAGGCCCCCCTGGAACGCGCCGGTGCGGTCGAGCACGACCGCGCCGCCGTCGGCGATGAGGCGCACCCGCGTCGCGGCGCCGAACTTCGCCTGCGCCTCGGTCACGGGCCGCTCTTCCCACGGCGGGGGGGGTAGGCGCGGGTCGGCCGGCTCGAGGGTGATCATCCCGGCGGTGACGAGGTCGATGTCGAAGGCGGTCTCGCTCGCCTCGCCGATGACGACGATGGTGCCGGCGCCTCGGGGGAGCAGGGGCGGGAGTCGGCTGCCACCCAGGCCTTCCGCGGGCACCTCCACGCCGTACGTGCCGGGCGAGAGTCCCATGACCCGGTACGTACCGTCCCCCGCGAGGGCGACGGTGTGGAAGCCGACCGCCCCGCCGCCGGCGGGCCGCAACGAGAGACGCCGGCCGATCCACGAACCGACGCCCGGCGCGCGCAGGGTCCCGTGCACCACCGCGCCACGACGCAGGACGACCGGCGCCGCCGTCGTCGTCACGCCCTCGCGAACCTCGATCCCGTCCACGCGGAGCGGGAGCCAGCCGCGCGCCTTCACCTCCAGGGAGAGCAGGCCGACGGGGGCGGCGTCGAAGGCGAAGCGCCCGTCGGGCCGGACGATCACGACGTCGGGCGCGCTCTCGCCCCGCGGCTCGTCCGGATCGGGCTTGAAGCCGAAGCCGACCGTCTCGTCGCCGCGGAGCAGAGTGAGCCTCAGGCTCCCGAGCGCCTCCCCCTCCGCCGAGCCGACCACGCGTCCCTCGAGGCGCCCCGTCGCGGGAGAGTCGTCCGCGGGCAGCACGAGCTCGACGCCCGTCGCGTCCGACGCCACGTCGGCGACGACCGTGCGCAGCAGGGCATCGGGCCCCCTCCCCACCCGCTTCGCGAGCGAGGCGCCGAGGTGCCAGGGCCCGGCCGCGAGGTCTTCGAACGCGAACTCGCCGTCCTCGCCCGCGGTCGCGGTCATGAGGTAGCCCGGCCGCCGCGGACTGCCGTCCGACGACCGCCACCCCGCGCTCTCCGGATCGGGGGCCACCTCCGCGACGGGAAGGCTGGTACGTGCGACGGCGACGGTCGCGCCCGCGGCGGGCGTGCGGTCCGAGCGGAGCACGCGGCCGCTCACGCGGTGGCCCCGCTCGAGCCGCACCTCGACCGTCTGCCCCGCGCGCTCCCACGCGGAGGCCGCGATCGAGGCGGGCGCAAAGCCCGCGGCGCGCACCCCCACGGTCCTCGGTCTGGCCTCCGACCAGGCAGCCTCGCCCGCGCGATCGGTGCGCACGACCTCGACCGGGTCGATGATGCTCGCGCCCCACACGGGTCGCCTCTGTCCGTCCAGCACGCGTACGCGCCGGATCGGCCCGAACACGAGCGCCGGGAGCCGCAGGTCTCCGACGTCGGTGGTGCGCCCGACCTCCAGGCGCGCCTCGGCGCGGGCGTAGCGGCGTGCGTACGTGCCGGAGACCGCACCGGCGGGGATCGGCTGGTAGGTCTCGACGCCCACGAAGGTGCTCCCGGTGGCGCGGCCCGCCACGCCCGTCAGCAGGAACCGTCCGTCCACGCCCGTCGTCCCCGCCGCGCGCGGCGCGCCGGGCGGGAGCAGCGAGGACGAGGGGGACGCTCCGATCTCGTAGCCCTCGACCTCCGCCACCACGGTCGCACCCGCGACGGGGGTCCCGTCGGCCTCCACGACGCGGCCGGAGACCGCACCTGCGCGGCGCAGGCGGAGCGCGATCTCGCGCGACGTCTCCGGCTGGGCGGCGGACTCGATCCGCGCGCCCTGCGGGGCGAAGCCCGGCTTCCAGGCGAGGACCGCGGTGGGCAGCCGTGGTGGCGCCGGGGGCTCGCCGGCGACGGACCGCGTCTGCTCGTGCGCCAGCGCGCCCGGGACGTGCTCGAATCGGTACGCGCCGTCGGCGCCGGTCCTGAGGCGGGCGATCGAGCGCGGAGCGTACGGGCTCGAGAGGCTCACGCGCCGCTCCCACGCCTCGCTCCGCCACCCCTCGGTCGACTGCAGGTCCACCGTCGCGCCCTCGATCGGCGCGCCGCTCTCCTCATCGACGACCCGCCCGTGGACGGTGATCCCGGGCGAGAGTACGAGGTCGAGTCTCACCTCCGCGGCCGAGGCCGGCAGCGGCGGGGCGTGGAGGAACGCCGGGGCGTACCCGTCGGCGAGGACCTCCACCCAAGCGCTCGCGAGGAACCCGAGCGTTGCGCGCGAGTCTCCGATCGGCGGCACCCCGGCGACGCGGTACGCGCCGCCCTCGCCCGACGTCGCCTCCCGCTCGGCCTTCAACGTGTCGAAGAGAAGCAGCACCCACACCCGCGCGCCCACGACGGGCTTCCCGTCCCGGTCCGTGACGGTCCCGACGAGCGCGGTCGCGCGCGGGAGCGCGAGCACGAGGTCCGCACCCGCGGGGACGCCGGGCTTCACCGAGATCCCGTGGCCCTCGGCGCTCGCGATGACGTAGTGAAAGGGGGCATCGTCCGAGACCGCGAGCGCGAAGCGGCCCTCCGGGTCCGTCGTCGTCGCGGTCGCGGTCGAGCCTGCGCGGCCGGCCTCCTCGAGCGCGAAGGTCGTGGCGTTTCCGTCCCCCACCGCGACCACCTGCGCGCCGACGACAGCCTTCCCCGCGGCGTCCACGACCCGACCGGTCACGTGCAGGCCCTGCGGGGCGACCGGCGGAGCGTACGGGGCGGGCCTCGGCGTCGCGCCCTCGCGCGGAGGCGGCGCGCCCTCACCGGGCCGTGCGCCCTCCGCGGCCACGGACGCCGGTTGCCCCGCGAGGCCGGTCTCCGAGCCGGAGTCGTCGCCCGCGGGCCCGTCGGCCAGTCGCCACGTGAGGAACGCGACGATCGCGACCAGGACGACGGCGGCGACGGGCCGACGCGCGAGCATGGCCGGAGGATAGCCGAGCAGCGGGGGACGTCCGGTCCCCCACCGTCTCGAACGCGGGCTCGGGGGCCCACGCCCCGCGCGTGACCGGGACGTTCTCCGCGCGCGCGGCGCGGCTCGGAAGCACCTCGCCGACGAGGCCGGCAGCCACGCGGAGGTACGTCCCGCCCGGCTCCACCCGCGCGTGCGGGGCGCATCCGTGGCTCGGTACGCCCTCGGCCGCGCCCGGCCCGTCTCGCTCAGGTGTCGAGGAGCTCCGCCACCGAGACCCGCCGGCCGCCCAGGCGGAGCCAGCAGGCTTCGTCGGAGGAGGCGAGCAGGCCCGCCACCCGCTGCTGCCCCACCCGCAGGTGCAGGAGCTCGGCAAGCTGCCCGTGTGCCGGGACCTCGACCTGCTCCACCACGGGCTTCCCGGAGCCGGGCTCGGCCTCGTGGACCTCGACCAGGGTGGAGATCCCCGGCCTGGCGAGCCACACGGTCCGGGAGCTGGCCAGCCGGGGGAGGCAGGCGGGGTGGACCAGCCAGCCCCGTGTCCCGGCGAGGAAGGCATCCAGGTCCGGGACGAGCAGGGCCACGTGGTGCAGGCCCGGACCTCGTTTCGCCAGCGCCCGCGCGTACGGGCCCCCACCGCCGCGCGCCTCCATGAGGAGGAGCCGGGCCGTGCGCCCCTCGCCGCCGACGTAGAGCTCCCGGGTCCCCTCGGAGGGAAACTCCTCGATCTCACCGGCCTCGCCCGCCAGGTCTCCCAGCTTCTCGCATACGGGCTCGATGCGGGGCACCAGCAGAGCCACGTGGTCGATCGGATGGGTCACGTCGTTCCTCCACGCCCGGCACCGCGGCCCGACTGTACCCGAAAGCCCCACGTCGATCAGCGCCCCCGCCCCCGAGGCACGGACCTGCGCGGTCTGCGCCTGAAGCTCGCGCATCGCCTCTCCAGCGAGCGAGTGTGGCTTCGACGGCAGGACGCCCCGGCACGCGCCGGCGGGGTTCGGCGCGCTGCGGTCGTACACTGTGGACCGACTCGCTCACCTGGGAGGCTGCCCGGAGCGGATCGCATGCGACGCCGGATCCTCGGGACGATCCTCCTGATGGGCTCCCTCGCCGGACCGGCGGCGGCCCACGATCCGCCGAAGGATGTCCTCGATCGCGTCACGAAGTCCCTCACGGACGCCGACCCGCTCGCCGAGGGCAGCGCATCGGAGCTGCTCACGCCGGACCCGCCCACGATGCTCGCGCTGTGGGGGGTGGCGTTCCGCGACGGTGCTCCGGAGGTCGCGCGCGAGCGCGCGCTGCGGCTCTACGTCGCCGACAACCGCGCGGACCGCGTCGCGGACAACGCCCCCGCGAAGGACCACTCGCTCTACTGGTGGCTCGCCCTGGACGAGATCGACCGCGAGATCCCGCGCGGCCCGCGGGAGGCGCTGCTCGCCCGCGCGCTCCCGGACGGCGCGTTCCGCGACGCGTCGCTGAAGGCGCTCGCTGCCGGGCGCGAGGTCGCAGCGCGGTTCTGCCGCGAGTGGAACGAGGTCCAGAGCCAGACCGACACGAAGAAGCACGCAGCGCTGCGCGCCGAGCTGGAGAGAGCCGGGAAGTCCGCGATCCCCTACCTCGCGACGCTCCTCTCGGTCCCGCCGCAGGCCGCGTTCGCGGTGACGGACGAGACGAAGGGGATCACCGCGCGCCAGCAGGTCCGTGCGCTCTGGGCGCTGGACTTCCTCCGAGCGAAGCCGTGCACGCCGTACGTCGTCTTCCACGTCCGCGGTCCGAGCCTCACCGCGTGCGCGACGGCGCGCGACGTGCTGCATCGGCTCGGCGGAGTCGCATATCCCGAGGGGAGCGACGAGGCTGCTCAGCTCGCGGCGATCGACGCGTGGTGGCCAAGGGGCTGGGAGATTGCCGACTGGCAACGAGACCACCTCATCCGCCACGCGGTCCGGTGGGCGCGCGAGGCGCTCGCGAGCAGCGATCCGGAGCGTCAGGAGACGGCCCGGTACGGCCCGCTCCAGCTCGAGGCGATCGTGGGGAAGCTCGACTACGACCCGAGAGCGCCGCTCGCGAAGCGCACGGCTCAGCTTGCCGAGATCGAGCGGAAGGCGATCGGACACTGCTGGGGCTGCATCCGGTAGGGCCGTCCCGGGGCGCTGGGAGTACGTGCATGGCCCATGGCGACAAGTCGGACCGCGGACGAGGCAGGATCCTCCAGTTTGCCGGCGCTCAAGCGATGCTGGTCGGCTGCTTCGCGTCACTCATGGGGCTGGGGTTCTTCCGTCTGGAAGGGCTGATCGTCGGAGGGGCAGCACTCGTAGTCCTCGGCGCGCTCGCGGCCTTCATCGGAACCCGAAGAAGGCACGCCGGGGTGTGACCTTCCCCTCGAGCAGCGCGGTCCCGTCGTCGCCGTGCAGCGTCACCCGCACGACCTCGCCCTGCGCGACGCGCCGGTCGATGCGAATCGGGCGGACGCCACACGAGCAGGCGGTTCTCCGCCTCCTCGACGGCCTCCTCCCCGTCGGTGAACGCCGCCGGGTGATCGTCCGTCGAGAGGCCGCCGGCGAGCTGGAGCCGGAGGTCGTCGAGCGCCGTCGCGAAGCGGAGGTCGGGGAGCGTGGAGTGCGGCGTGGGATCGCTGACGACCCATGGCCTCGTCGTGGCGTCTGGCTTCACCGTCCGCCTCCCTTCGCACAGCCCGTGCACGGCTCCCCTCCCGCGAGACTCAGGACCCTGGGTGCAACGCCACGGCAAAGCGAGAGCCCACCCCGAGGGGGCGCGTGCGCGCACACCATCTGCCCGACCCGACGCGGCCCTGCCACATGGTCACCTGGGCACCTGGGCACCGGGCGCGTCCCCTCCGCCCGTATTCCTGCGAATTCGCGTCGTAGAAGTGGTGGGCAGGACCGGGATTGAACCGGTGACCCCAGGATTTTCAGTCCTGTGCTCTACCAGCTGAGCTACCTGCCCACGGGGAAGCGAGAGAACGGAGGCGGGTGGGATAGCACACCCCCCCCGTCGTGTCCCGTTTCCCGCCGGGTCTGGCCAGGGGCCACCCCGGAGAGCCCGGCGGTCCCGGGTCGGACGCAGGTCGTTGCCCCCACGGGGCTTGCGATGACGGGAGGGGCGCGGCCGAAGGGGAGATGGGGCCGCGGCGCGAGGAGGCGGAGACGGTCCGTGCCCCCTCCCCCCGCCGCTCCCCACCTCCCGGCGACGACCGCCCTCAGCGCGCCGGGGCGGCCTCGCTCGCCTGGAAGCCGTTGCGGCTGTGCGCGCCGTCGCAGAAGGGCTTCATCGACGAGTGACCGCACCGGCACAGCGCCACGGGTTTGCCGGCGGCGAGCGCGACGGCCTTGCCCGTCGGGTCGGTCAGGGTGATCGGCCCCATGACGAGCAGAGGGCCGTTCGGCTTCACGGTGACGGAGACGCTGGGGGCGGGATCGGCCATGGGAGGCTCCACGGGGGGACGCTTCGACGTGAAAACGTCAGCGTAGCCCGCCCGCGGGGCCGAGGGAAGCCACGTCCCGCCGGATCTGGTCGATCAGGGCCTCGCGGGAGGGGAAGCGCCGCTCGTCGCGGATCTTGCGGATGAGCTCGAACTCGATGGGCTCGCCGTAGAACTCGAAGTCGAGGCCGGGGACGTGGATCTCGAGCAGCGGCCGCTCGGGCTGCGCGCCCGGGAACGTGGGCCGCGTGCCGATGTTGGCCACCGCCGCGAACCGCTGCCCCCGCAGCGAGACGACGCCCTGGTACACGCCCGCGGGCGGCAGGAGCGAGCCGCCGAGGTCCACGTTCGCCGTCGGGTAGCCGAGGGTGCGCCCGCGCCCGTCACCGCGCACCACGGTCCCGTAGAGCGCCGGCGCGCGGCCGAGCAGCTCGCCCGCCTCGCCCAGGTCGCCGCGCTCGATGGCCTCTCGGATGCGCGTCGCGCTGATCGGGCGCCCGCGCACCGAGATGGGCGGCGCCTCCTCCACGACGAAGCCGAGCCGCGCCGCCAGCGGCGCCACCGTCGCGAACGTGCCGAGCCCGCCCAGACCGAAGTTCGTGTTGTAACCGAACAGGAGCCCCCGCACGCCGATGCGGCGCACGAGCACGTCCTCGACGAAGCGCTCGTAGCTCGTGTCGCGCATCGCCTCGTCGAAGGGCAGCACCACCGTGGCGTCTACCCCCAGCCGCTCGAGCAGCATCAGCCGATGCGCCAGCGACAGCAACGGCGCCGGCGCCTGGTGCGCCAGGATCGCTCGGGGGTGGGTGTCGAAGGTGATCACCACCGCCTCGCCGCCCTCGCGGTCGGCGAACGCCCGCAGGTGCTCGAGCACGTGCCGATGCCCGCGGTGCACGCCGTCGAACACCCCGATGCATGCCACCGGGCGTCGGAACGCGGCGGGCGACACGCCCGCGAGGCCGTCGTACCTGCGCACCGAGCTACGTCTTCCCGCCGAAGAGCGCGTGCGCCGCCTTGAGCTCCTCGAGCCGCGCCTTGTTCTTCGCCCGGTCGGTCTCGTTCATCCGCTCGATGAACACCACGCCGTTCAGGTGGTCGAACTCGTGCAGGAACACCCGCGCCACGAACCCCTCGAGCTCCATCTCCCGGACGGCCCAGTCGAGGTCGCGGTAGCGCACGGCGATCTTCGTCGCGCGCCGGATCGTCCCGTACACGCCGGGGAACGACAGACAGCCCTCCTCCATCTCCTCGGCGCCCTCCTGCTCGAGGATCTCCGGGTTGATGACGACCGTCTCCTCCCCCTCCTCGCCGGTGGGGCACACCAGCATGAACCGCTGCGCGATGCTGACCTGCGGCGCCGCGAGGCCGACGCCGCGCAGCTCGTACATCAGCTTCGCCATCCGCGCGGCCGTGTCGCGGAACTCCGCGTCCACCTTCACGACGGGCTTGGTGCCCTTCAGGAGGACGGGCTTCGGCCAGTGGGCGATCTCGACCTTCATGGGCCCCCATTCTAGGCCGGGGTCGAGCCGGACGGGGTCCGGGGGAAGGGCGGGGGGCGGCGGGGGCGGGAGGGGGCGGCGGGCGGCTCCGTGACCGGAGCGGGTGCTCGCGCGTGGAGAGGGCGTCCACCTCGAGCGCCCCCGTGCCCCAGCGTAAGCTCCCGTCGTTCGTCATCGCCCCCGGCGCTTGGCGCGCCTGGGAGTACTGCCAGATCCCGTCCCCACTGGGCGAGGTCGTCGACGAGGCGTTCCGCTTGCCGGCGTCCGCCGTACGCATGTCCCCCCGGATCCTCGACCTAGGACTCTGGGATCTGGAGTGCAGCGTGCTGTGCCACCGCGTCCTCGTCGTCGGCACGTGGTCCGGCCACGGGGGGTGGCAAACCGTATGCTGCGTCCACGACCTGTGTTGCGAGCGACGCAGGAGGACTCCGCCATGCCCGGCTCCACCACCATCCCGCCCTCCTGGCGTACCGACCCTCGGCTGTTCCTCGACTCGGAGGTGGGACGCCCCGGGGGCATCTTCGTCGCGCTCCGAGAGGGAAAGGTGGCCCGCACGCTCGATCTCGACCCCCATGAGGGCGTCTTCATCGGGATCGGGGCCGATGGTCGTCCGGTCACGCTGTGCCTCATCGCGCCCGTCGTGGAGCCGACGGCGTCGAAGTTCCTGATGGAGCTGCTCGTCCTCTGCGCCGAGGGCCAGCCGGGCGCCACGGGACCGCGGCCGACCGTGGCCCACCTCGAGGCCATCGCTCGCGTGTTCCGCGAGGCCAACGACCGCCTCACGACCCAGCGCATGATCGAGGGCTGGAGACCGGCGGCACCGGCCGCGGCCGGATAGGAAGCAAGCTCCGACTCCGCGCGCGCTCGGGAACCCCATCCGCGTCATCCCGGGACGCGCCGGTGCCGTCCCCGCCCCTCCCCCCGCCGCCCCCCACCTCCCGGGACCTGCGTGCGCCCGCCGTGGTTCGGCGTTTGACCCCGGGGGGCCCGCGGACTACCCTCGGGCGACAGCTCCGGCAGCTCGCCGAGCTCCCCTAGGACGGTGCGATGGGTGTCGCAGAACTCAAGGCCAAGGCTCGAGACGCGTTCAAGCGGAAGAACTACGACCACGCGGTCGAGATCTACGTCGAGGCGTTCCAGTACGCCCTCGACGACCTCGACCTGATCGAGGGCTTCCACCAGGCCGCCTCCAAGGCGCGGGAGGGCAAGGGCAAGTCGATGTTCGGCGGCCTCGGCCGGGCCGCCCTTGGGGCCACCCGCGACCCGGAGAAGCGCCTGGTCGCCTGCCTGCGCCACCTGGCCAAGCACCCCGAGGACAAGGGCGCCTGGATGGAGTTCGGCAGCTCGGGCGAGGACGCCAAGCAGCTCAACGCCGCCATGTACGGGTTCAAGATCGCCGCCCGGCTCGACCCGGAGGACAACGAGGCATGGAAGCGCCTCGGCTCGGCCCTCTACCGCCAGGGCAAGATCAAGGAGGCCAGCGAGGCCTACGGCGAGGCGGTCCGGATCGACCCGAAGGACCAGGATGCCATCAAGATGCGCAAGAACCTCGCCGCCGAGGGCGCGCTCAAGATGTCGGGCTACGAGACGGCGAAGTCGTCGCGCGACCTCATCAAGAACAAGGACGTCGCCGGCCAGCTCGAGCGCGACGCCCGCCTCCAGCTGACGAGCCAGGACGCCGCGGACGAGGTCTCCCGCCTGCGCGCCGAGATCGAGAAGAACCCCGCGACCGCGGGCCGCACCCGGATCCGCCTCTCCGACGTCCTGCTCCAGAAGGGCGAGATGGCGGCGGCCATGGCCGAGCTCGAGCTCGCCGTCCAGGCCGACCCGTCCAACTACGACCTGGCCACGAAGCTCGGCGACATGAAGCTGTCCTCCATCCAGGACGAGTTCGAGAAGGCGAAGGCCGCCTACCAGGCCGCCGGGCAGGCCGACGACACCGCCCTCCGCGCCGCCCGTCAGAAGCTCCTCGACGCCCGCATGACCGAGTACGGGCGGCGGGTGCGCGAGCACCCCACCGACCTCACCGAGCGCTACAAGCTCGGGGCCACCCTGCTCATGGCGGGCAAGACCAACGAGGCCGTGGGCGAGTTCCAGAAGACCGTCCAGGACCCCCGGCGCAAGGTGGACAGCCTGCTCCGCCTCGGCGAGTGCTTCGAGAAGATGAACATGCTCGACCTGGCCGCGAAGAAGGTCCAGGAGGCCGCGGCCGACTTCCCGAACATGGCCACCGACCGCGCGAAGGAGATCACCTACCGCCTGGGCGAGCTGCACGAGCGCCGGGGCGCGAAGGACGACGCCAAGCGCGAGTACATGAAGATCTACGAGGTGGACATCGGGTACCGCGACGTCGCCGAGCGCATCAGCAAGCTCGGCTGAGTGGATGAGTGCGGAGTCCCCCATGGGGGGCGTACGGGCTGCTCGTCGAGTCCCGTGCAGCGCGGCGGCTCGCCAAGGTGTCGGGCACTGGACACGATTGGCTCGCCGCCGCAGGTCGTTCCCTGTCATGTGGTTACGTGATTGATCCTCGCGCGGGACTGGACGATCGAGCCCGATGGGTCGGGAGCGCATCCACCTCGCGTCGGGATCACCAGCCGCAGGTCCGACGACTCTCTTGCAAGCGCTGAGCCCGGGGCCGGCGATCCCCGGGGTGGAGGTGGGGGGCGGCGGGGGGCGGAACGTCCGCCCCGTCGCCCCACGTCGCTCGCCCGCCGCGGACGTCGCCGGGCGGAGGGCAGGGGTCGCGGTCCCCTCCCCGGCCCCCGCCGCCCCCCGCCTCCCCTCCCCGCCCCTCTGCGCCCCTCCCCCACCCGGGCCCTGACCGCCGGGGGCCGTCCAGGGTTGGACGTTCCGCGGGCTTTCCCCTACCCTGAGCCGCTTCCCCCGTAGACCTCCGGAAGGATTCGTAGGAACGCATGCCCCACAGCCGCTCATCCACCAAGCGCGTCCGTCAGAACGAGAAGAACCGCCTCGCGAACCTCCGCGTGAAGGGCGCCATGAAGAGCGCCGAGAAGGCCGTGGCCGACCTCCTGGCCGCCGGCAAGGCCGCGGAGGCGAAGGCCGCGCTCTCGAACGCGTACGCGAAGCTCGACAAGGCCGCGAAGGTCCACGTGATCCACGCGAACACGGCGGCGAACCACAAGCGCAAGCTCGCCACCCGCGTCGCCAAGGCCGGGGCCGCCAAGAAGTAGTCGCCGCCCCCGCTCGCGCGGGGCGGGTCGCCGGGGGCAGGTCGCCGAGAGACCTGCTGGCGAAGGACGGACTGCCGGGGGACGCGCACGGGCCCAGGGCCCCGTCCGCGTCCCCCGTCGCCTTGCAGCGGTCGGGAACGCCGAACGGTGCGGGCAGGAAGCCTGGCGGGCTCGCCGTCAGGCGGACGCGGCGGTGGAGGCGGGGGACGGCGCGGGGGACGGAGCGGAGGCCGCGTGGCGGGTCGCACGCCCGCGGGCGCGCGCGAGGGCCATGTCCACGAGCAGCTCGACGAGGCGCGGGAAGGGGATGCCCGCGGCGGCCGCGGCCTTCGGGCAGAGCGAGGCCGAGGTCATGCCCGGGATGGTGTTCGTCTCGAGGTAGACGGGCACCCCGTCGCGGACGATGAAGTCGCTGCGGCTCATCCCGTCGCAGCCGAGCGCCGCGTGCGCGGTCATGGCGGCCTCGGCGACGCGCGCCGCCTCCTCGCGGGTGAGGCGGGCGGGGCAGATCTCGTCCGAGCCGCCGGCCTCGTACTTGGCGCGGTAGTCGAAGAACGCGTGGCCCCGGGGGACGATCTCGACGGCCGGGAGGGTGTGGAGCCGCTGCCCGCGGTTGCCCAGCACGGCGCAGGTGACCTCGCGCCCGACGAGGCGCTCCTCGACGAGCGCCCGCTCGTCATGACGGGCGAACACGTCGTCGAGGCGGGCGGCGAGCTCCGCCGCGTCGGCCGCGGGGCCGGCGCCGAGGGACGAGCCGCCCCCCACGGGCTTGACGAAGGCGGGAAGCCCCGGGACCCCGGCGAGCCGCCGCAGCACCCCCTCCCGGTCGCGCGCCCAGTCGGCGGCGCCGACGGCGGCGCCGCGGGCGGTGCGGACCCCGGCGCTCGACACGATCATCTTCGCCCGCTGCTTGTCCATCGCGAGGGCGGAGGCGAGCACGCCGGAGCCGGTGTAGGGCACGCCGGCGGCCTCGAGGAGCCCCTGGACGGTGCCGTCCTCGCCGAACGCGCCGTGCAGCGCGAGGAGCGCGACGTCGTAGGGACGTTCGCCGTCGTGGGCCGCGAGCGCGTGGGCCGCGTCGGTGGGCTCGGGCTCGGTCGCAGGGGCGGGCAACGCGTCCACACGACGGGGCGCGAGCCAGCGGCCCTCCTTCGTGATCTCGAGCCGTCGCGTGTCGAATCGCTGCGGATCGAGCGCGCGACACACCGCGTCGCCGGAGGCCAGGGAGACGTCGCGCTCCGAGCTGGGCCCCCCCATCAAGACCGCCACCCGCACGCGCTCCCGTCCGATCGTCGCCATGGGGTCCTCCCGGACCGCGTCCCACCGGACGGCGTAGATCGGTCGCGGGCGGCGCCGTCCGTAGGGGGAAGTGCGCGAAGGAGCCGCCCCCACGGGACGCGCCTCAGGGCGCCGGCAGCTCGAGTCGCTTGCCCTCCTCGACGATGGCCTCGCGCTCTCTCGTCTCACCCTTGGGCATGCGCAGGCGCACGAGGTAGCGCCCCGGGGCGAGCGGCCATCCCTGGCCCATCGCATTCCGGTAGACACCGGTCTGGCTCGCGATCACCCGACCCGCGTCACCGATGACCTCCAGCGTGGTGCCTTCGCCGAACGTGGTCTGCTCGCCCGTCGAGGCCACGGGCCCCGATCCCGGGGCGTAGGGGAAGCGAGCGTCGGCGAACGGAGGCAGAACGGCGAGCGTACCCGCGACGACGACCTCGACGACGATGGAGAGCTCCCCGCCCGCCGTCGGGACCTCGATGGGCGCGCTCCCGAGCACGGCGAGCGCAGGGGCGTCCGGCGAGCCCGCCGCGAGGTGCCCGATCACGCGGACAAGGTGCGCCCCGGCCGCGACGCCCTCCACCCGGAAGGCGCCGTCCTCCGCGACGGGCACGTAGGCAGGGGACCGTCCGTCGAGCCGCTCTGGCTGAGGGAGCAGCGCGACGGAGAGGCCCAGATCGCGCAGGCGTGCGTCGGAGGAGCGTCGGACCGAGCCGCGCACGGTCGCCCCCGCGTGGAGCTCGGCGGTGAACACCGTGACGACCTCGCCCTCCCCCACCGTCACCTCGGGATACGTGCGCGCTGCGTGGCCGGGAGCCTCGACGGTGAGCGCGCAGGTGCCCGCGGGGAGGGAGTCCGCGACCAGGACGCCGACGTCGCCGGGTCGGAGGGGAAGCGAGAACGACGACTGGGAGACGTGGCCCCGTGCACCCGCGATCGGCTGCCGCGACGTCGCGTCCACAACCCGCACCTCCAGGCGGGCCCTGACCGCCGGGGGAGCTCCCACGCGCGCGTCGAGCACCAGGAGGACGTCCTCGGGGCCCACCCCGGCTGCAACGGCCATCCCGGTCGCCGCGCCCAGGGGGGCCACG
>CAZJJQ010000031.1:0-16029 GCA_964546345.1 uncultured Planctomycetales bacterium | reverse complement strand
GCGGGGCGCGCGGGTCGAGCCCGGAGGGCCCGTCTACCCCTTCGACCTCGTCGAGCGCGACCGCTTCGTCCCGCCGGAGACGGCGCGGCTCTACGACCAGGCCGTGGCCGCCACGTGGGACGCGACGCGCGACGTGCCCTGGGACCGCGTGGCCGCCCTGCCCGCGGCCCTCGAGCACGCCCTGGCGCAGGTTCTGACGTTCCTGGCGGAGAACGAGCTCTCCGCGCTCTACGTGCCCGCCCACTTCCTCCCGCGCATCCACCCGGCCTACGCCGAGGTGGCGATGCTCCTCGCGATCACCATGGCGGACGAGGCCAGGCACGTGGACGTGTTCCTCAAGCGCGCGCGCGCCGGGGGCGCCCGTCTCGGCGTGTCGTCGGCGACGACCGCGCGGTCCCTGCTCGGGCTCCTCGAACTGAACGATTTCACCGAGGCCGCCTTCCTGCTCGCCGTGCTCGGCGAGGGGACGTTCCTCGACCTGCTCCGCTTCGTCGAGGAGCACGCCCCCGACGCGGCCACGGCGGTGCTGGTCTCGACGGCGCGCGCGGACGAGCCGCGACACGTCCACTTCGGCCTCGCGCACGTGCGCCACGCGCTCGAGCGCGCCCCGGCGGTCTACCGGCGGCTCGAGGCCGCGGTGCGTCGCCGCGCCGCGAGCCTGCACGACGCCGGCGGCGTCCCGCACCCGCTGCAGGACGCGCTGACCGTCCTCGCGGCCCGCGGCACCGAGCCCGCCGCGATCCGTCGGGGGCACGACGCGTTCCGGGAGCTGTTGCACACGATGGGGGAGAACCGGGTGAAGCGGCTCGTGCACGCGGGCCTCACCCCGGAGCAGGCGCGGACGCTCTCCGACCTCCACACGCCCAACTTCATGTAGGAGCGCGGGCGTCGCCGGCGACTCCCCGGGCCCGGCTTGGTGGCGTCGCCGGCGACGGGCGCGGGGGGTCAGTTGCCGCCGAGCTGGTCGCCGGCGAAGGGGTTGGGGGCCGTGAACGACGCCGTCGGCAGCGGCGCGCCGCCGAGGAGCGGTCCGCCGGCGAACAGGTCGATGGCGCCCGCGTCCACGACGACGCCGACGTCGATCGCGCGCCCGAGCCCGAGCACGTCGGTCACGCCGTCGCCGGTCACGTCGCCGAGGACGATGCCGTCGCCCGAGGCCGTGCCGAACCGGTCGTTGAGGGTGAACGTCGGGTGGCGGAGCGTCGCGAGGGGGACCGGGGCCGCCAGGATGCCGCCGCCGCCTGCCCAGACGGACACCGTGCCCACGGACGCGACGTTGGCCACCTGGGCGTCGGAGAAGCCGAGGATGACGTCCAGCACGCCGTCGCCGGTCACGTCGGCGAGCCGCAGGGCCGAACCGCTGGAGCCGAGCCCGGCGCCGCCCACGGAGTTCGGGTCGAGGGGCACGAGCCGCGTGGTGGAGAACAGCTGGGGGCCGAGGAGCGTGACCCCGCCGGCCCAGACGTGCACGCCGATGGCGGTCGCGTGCAGCGCCGACGCCGCGAGGATGTCGGTCACGCCGTCCCCCGTGACGTCGCCGAGCACGAAGCCCGGCGACGTCCCGAGCCGGCCGAGGTTCGCCGTGCCGGGGAGCGCGGCGGGGACGTAGAGGATCGCGCGGACGGGCGGCGTGCCGGTGAGCCCGGCGCCCCCGGCCCACACGTGCACGGTCCCGTCGTCCACGATGCCGAGGAAGTCGTCCACGGGCGAGACCGCGATCACGTCGAGGAGGCCGTCCCCCGTCACGTCGGCCACGGAGAGCCCCGTGCGCCGCGCGCCGGTCAGCTGGTCGAAGTTCGCGAGCTGGGGCGACTGGAGCGTGGCGCGCGGCGGCGCCTGCCCCACGAGCCCCGCCCCACCGGCCCACACGAGGACCGTGCCCGCGTCCACCACCGCGCCGACGTCGGCGAACATGGACGCGACGATCACGTCCCTCACCCCGTCGCCCGTCACGTCGCGCAGGACGACGCCGTTGCCGCCGGACACGCCCAGCTGGTCGAACGCCACGAGCGCCGGCATCCGCAGGCTCGCGGTCGCCGCGGGCGAGCCCGCAAGCGTGCCGCCCCCCGCCCAGACGAGGCAGCTCCCGCAGTCCACGATCCCCCCGATGTCGGCGCCGGCGGTGGCGACGATCACGTCCAGGGTTCCGTCGCCCGTGACGTCGGCCACCTGCAGGCCGGGGGTCGCGCCGCACGTGGCGAAGGCGTCCCCGGCCGCCGCGGTCGGGGAGATCAGGACCGCGCGGGGCGCCGCGTTGCCGGTCATTGCGGCGCCGCCGGCCCAGACGTAGCCGGCCCCCGCCGCGCCGAGGGCTCCCACGGCGCGCAGGGGCGCCGCGGAGATCACGTCCCGGACGCCGTCCCCGGTCACGTCCTCGAGGAGGAAGCCGTCGATCGTCGCGGAGCCGAGCTGGCCCCCGGCGGCGTTCGCGTCGAACAGGGACGCGGTGGGGGTGGGCGAGCCCGACAGGCCGGCGCCCCCCGCCCACACGAAGATCGCGCCCGTGTCGATGGCCGCGCGGTCGCACAGCTTCGCGCCCACGACGACGTCGAGCACGCCGTCGCCCGTGACGTCGGCCACCTGGAGAGCCTGGCCCGACGCGTCGCCGAGCTGGTCGTTCGGGAGCGCGCCCGGGATGGCGAGCACCGCGGTGGGGGCCACGGCCCCGACGAGGGTGACGCCACCGAGCCAGACCTGCACGTTGCCGGTGTTGTTCGCGCCCGCGAGCATCGCGCCGACGACGAGGTCGAGCACGCCGTCGTTCGACACGTCCGCGAGGACGACGCCCTGGCCGCCGGAGAGGCCGAGCTGGTCGTTGATCACGGGGTTGCTCGGGCCGAGGACGGCCGTCGGCAGCACCGCGCCTACGAGGGTCGCCCCGCCCTTCCAGACGAAGACGCCGCCGGAGTTCTGGGTGCCGAACAGCGACGCGCTCGGCGCCGACACGACCACGTCGAGCACGCCGTCTCCCGTGACGTCGGCGAGCTGGATCCCCGGGGCGGCGCCGCCGGAGAGGAAGTCGGCCGCCGCCGCCTGGGGAGAGCGGAGCACCGCGACCGGGCCGGTGCCCGGCGTCGAACCGCCCGCGAAGACGTAGACCGCGCCCACGTCCACGAAGGACGGGGAGTCGGCGAAGGCCGCGCTGGCCACCACGTCCTGGATGCCGTCACCCGTGACGTCCCCGAGGACCGCGCCGGGCGCCGCGGCGGCGGGTCCCGAGCCTTCGATGGCCCCCTCCACCCTCACCACCACCGTCCGGGTGCCGAGCAAGGGCGTCGCACCGTGGTCCTTCGCGGTGAACAGCAGGACCCGCGTGCCGCCCGACTCGGCCGTCACCGACCAGACGACGTGGCGCGTGACCGGGGACGGCGCCCCGACGCTCGGCGTGAACACGCACCCCGCCGGGGGATTGGCGAGCCCGAGGTCGATCGTCTGGCCCTCGGGGTCCGTCGCCGTCACGTCGAACTCGACCACCTCGCCGATGCGCACGCTCGCGCGCGCGAGCGTCGTGGTGACGACGGGCGCCCCCGGAGGCCCGCCGCCCCCGCCCCCGCCGCCCCCACCCCCTCCTCCACCCCCTCCGCCGCCCCCGCCCCCTCCGCCGCCGTCTCCGCCGCCGGAGGAGCCGCCGCAGGCGACCAGCACGAGCAGGCACGCGGCCACCGTGGCGCGGCGGAGGAGCCGAAGGGGCTGCCGCGGCGCCGCGGGGCGGAGGGGAACGGACCGGGGGCGTGCGGACATGGGACCTCCTGCGCCGGCGTGCCCCCCCGGCGGGTTCATGCAACCCCGGAATGCAACACGCGCAAGGGGGGTGATCGGGCGGAAGAGGACGGCAGAGGAGCCCCGGGGGAGGTGGGGGGCGGCGGGGGGCGGCGGGGGGAGGCAGGGGGCCCCCCCAGGTCCGGGGTAGCCAGGGAGCACACGGATGCCGGAGCGGCTCCCCGGCGTGCCCCGCCGCGCGGGCGCCTGGAGGGCCTTACTTCCCCGGCTTCGCGCCGCCCAGCTGGGTCGCGATCCGGTCCGCGACGCGGAAGGCGTTCGCGTAGATCGTGAACGTGTAGGGGACGCTGCCCCCGGTCGGCATGAAGGATCCGTCGGTGACGAAGAGGTTCTCGGAACCGCGGACGCGGCAGTCCACGTCGAGGACGGAGGTCTTGGGGTCGAGCCCGAACCGGGCGCCGCCGGCGACCAGGTTGGTCGAGGGGCCGGCGCCGGCGAAGGAGACGATGTCTTCCGCGCCCATCGCGCGCAGCAGCTCGGCGCCGCGTGCGGCGAGGAACTCGGTGGTCTCGTGGTTCCAGGGGTGGTCGGCCCAGCGGACCCGGGCCACCGGGCGTCCGGAGCGGTCCTTCACCGTGGGGTCGAGGGTGACCCGCCCGTCGGGCAGGGGCATCCAATCGGAGAAGGTCTCGAACTTGAGCACGGTCACGTCGGAGAACCAGCGGCGCACCTGCGCCTGGAGCTCGCGGCCGAACAGGGGGCGCTTCGTGCCCGTTCCGGCGTTGGAGGCCTGCGCCATGGCGCCCTGGACCGGGTTCGAGCTCATGAGGAGGAAGTCCACGCTGCCACCCTTGCGCTTGCGGCCCGTGGCGGGGTCGGCGTAGTCCTGCCAGTCCTGGAACGTGCGGTTGACGAAGGCCCCTCGATCGTGGAGGGCCGGGCCGAGCGTCTTCTCCCATCTCGCGTAGGGGAAGAGCCCCCAGCCGAGCCCCGCGGGGGAGGACAGGAGATGGCGGCCCACGAGGTCGTCGGCGTTGCCGAGGCCCTTCGGGTGCTTCGGGCCGGTCGAGAGGAGCATCAGGCGCGTGGACTCGATGGGCTGCGCCGCGAGGACGAAGACCTTCGCCTCGAGGCGCTCGACGTCCCCGTCCTTCCCCCGGTGGAGGACGGCGACCACCTTGCCCGTGGCGTCGGTCTCGAGCCTCGTGGCCGTGCGTCCGGTGCGGATCTCGCAGCGACCGCTCGCGACCGCGCGCGCGAGCAGGGCGACCCGCGAGCTCCCCTTGGCCCCGGTGGTGCATCCGTAGGAGCCGCAGAAGCCGGTGTAGTCGCACGCCTCGCGGCCGGGGCGGGGTCGCGAGAGCACGGCGCGAGGGAGCGGCAGGGGGTGGAGGCCCCGCTCGCGCCCCACCTCGTCCACGCGCTTGGCCAGCGCGTGGGTGGCCGTGGGGGGCAGGGGGAAGTCGGGCGAGGACCGCCGGTCCATCCTCGGGTGGGGGACGACCGTGCCGGAGACCCCGACCTCGCGCTCGACGAGGTCGTACCAGGGCTCGAGGTCGTCGTAGGAGATCGGCCAGTCCACGACGTCGGCGCCGGGCGCCTCGCCGAAGGTCGAACGGAGGCGGAAGTCCTCCGGCTTGAGCCGCAGGAAGAAGCCGCTCATGAAGTTGGTGGCCCCGCCGACGGCGCACCCGTTCCAGGTGGTGAGCCCCGCCTCGGAGGAGAGGACCGCGGGATAGCCGCCCTTCCCGTCGGACATCTCGACGACGCGCGGCTCCTCGTGCTCGGGAGGCAGGAAGCGGCCCCGGCGTACCTCGGCGACCTCGTCCTTCTTGAAGTCGGACTCCGTGAGCGGGGGCCCCTTCTCCAGCACGACGACCCGAAAGCCCGCGTCGGCCAACCAGAGCGCCACGGGGCCGCCGCCGGCTCCGCTGCCCACCACCACGGCGTCGGCGGCGTCGCTCACTTGGTGGGGGCTCCGGGGCTCGAGGGCCGGATGTCGCAGGGGGCGTAGCCCATGGAGCGCCAGCCGATCTCGCCGGGGTTGCCCCCGTGCACCGGGTCGCCGAGCACCGCCTCGAGCGTGTAGCCGAGCACGAGCCGGATCCAGCCGGCGCCCTCGTCCTTCTCGCGGAAGGCGACGAGGACCGCCTCGCGGTCCGCGGGATCGAGGGCCTCGAACGAGGTCGCGCCGCGCGCGCGCGCGAGCTCGTGAAGCGTCGGGATCCACCCGCGCAGCCACTCGCGCTCGATGGGCGGCACGGCCGGGTGGCGCAGGGCGGCGTCGAGGACGTAGGTGGCGTGCACCTCCTTCGCCCCCGGGATCCCGGGGCCGGCGGGCCAGAGCGTCTCCTGGACCGCCTCCATCGTGGCCCACTCGGCGTCGGTGAGCAGGCGCCCCTCGTCGGCGGCCACGGCGATCCGGAGTCGGCGGCCCACGGCGAGCGAGAGGCCCGCCGCCGCCGCGAGCACCGCGGCGCGGGACAGCACCTCACGCCGATCGAATCGCGGCGGAGGCTCGGGACGGGGCGACGTCGTCGGCTCCATCGCGGCGCATGCTAGCAGCCACGAGGAGGGGTGGCGCCGGACGGCGCGTCGGTTCGGGGCGACGGCAGAGCGCCCCCCGCGCCGGGCGGGTCAGGCGGGGGCGGCGGCCTCGAGGGCTCGTCGCTCCGCGATCCAGGCGTCGATCTCGGCGCGCAGCTCGCGCACGATCTCGTCCTCCTTGACCTTCTTGACCAGCCTGCTGCCGCGGTAGATGAACCCCGCGCCCTTGCCGGCCGAGACCGACACGTCGGCCTCGGCGGCCTCGCCGGGCCCGTTCACGATGCAGCCCATGACGGCGACCCGGCACGGGTAGGTGAGGTCCTTCGTGGCCTCCTCCACCTTCTTCGTGAGCCCGATGAGATCCACCTCCGCGCGCCCGCACGAGGGGCAGGCATACAGGTCGAAGACCGGGTCCCGCATGCCGAGCGCCTGGAGGAGGACGTGGCCGACCCGCACCTCCTGCCGGTTGTCCCCCGTGATCGAGACGCGGATCGTGTCGCCGATGCCCTCGGCGAGCAGGATGCCGAAGGCGGCGCTCGACTTGATGGTGCTCGGCTCGGCCGAGCCCGCGTGGGTGACGCCCAGGTGGAGCGGGACGTCGCAGAGCGCCGCCAGGCGACGGTTCGCCTCGACCGTGAGCGGGACCGTGTGGCCCTTGATCGAGATCAGGTAGTCGCGGAAGCGGAGCCGCTCGAAGATCTCGGCGTGGTGGAGGGCCTCCCGCACGCAGAGCTCGACCATGTCCTCGGATCGGTCCTTCACCTCGAGGGCCTTGCGCTCGCGGATGGAGCCCGAGTTGACCCCGATGCGCATGGCGACGCCCTTGTCGCGGGCGGCCTTGACGACGCGCTCGACCTCCTCGGTGGTCCCGATGTTGCCCGGGTTGATCCGGACCTTGTCCACGCCCTGCGCGATCGCCTCGAGGGCGAGGGGCGCCGAGAAGTGGATGTCGGCGATGAGCGGGATCTTGATCCGGCGCTTGATCTCGCCCAGCGCCTTCGCCTCGCGCATCGTCGGCACCGAGACCCGGACCATCTCGCAGCCGGTGGCCTCGAGGCCGATGATCTCGTCGAAGGTGGCGTCCACGTCGCCCGTGTCGCCCTTCGTCATGGTCTGGACGCGGACGGGGTGGTTGCCGCCCAGCACCAGGTTGCCCACGCGCACCTCGCGCGTCTTGCGGCGCGGGGCGAGGAAGCCTCCGGCCGTCGGCGGCGGCGCGAAGGTCCCGCCCGGCCCGACCACGCGCACGCCCGGCCCCTTCGGATCGGACGCGCTCATGCGGACGCCGGCTCGCGCCGGACCACGTTGTAGAGGGTGTCGCGCTCGACCGGGGTGCGCCCGGCCTCGCGGATGAGGTGCTCGAGCCGCGCGACGCTGAGCGCCTGCGGGCTCTCGGCCCCGGCCATGTGGACGATGTTCTCCTCCTCGACGGTGCCGTCGAGGTCGTTGGCGCCGAAGGAGAGCGCGAGCTGCGCGGTCTTCTCGCCGAGCATGATCCAGTAGGCCTTGTGGTGGGGGACGTTGTCGAGCAGCAGGCGCGACACGGCGACGACGCGGAGGTCGAGGCGGCCGCTCGGGCCCGGCAGGTGGGAGAGCTGCGTGTTCGTCGGGTGGAACGCGAGGGGGATGAAGGCCTGGAACCCGTGGGTCTCGTCCTGGAGCGCGCGGATGCGCAGCACGTGGTCCACCCGGTGCTCGTCCCGCTCGATGTGGCCGTAGAGCATGGTCGCGTTGCTCTTGAGGCCCATCTTGTGGGCCTTGCGGTGGATCGTGATCCACTCGTCCGCGTCGCACTTGTTGTCGCAGATCGCCTTCCGCACCTCGGGGTTAAAGATCTCGGCGCCGCCGCCGGGCATGGAGTCGAGGCCCGCGTCGATCAGCCGGCGCAGCACCGTCTCGTGGGAGAGGTGGTGGTGGTTCTTGAAGTAGGCGACCTCCACGGCGGTGAAGCACTTCAGGTGGAGCGCCGGGAAGCGCGCCTTGAGGCCGCGGAGCATCTCCTCGTACCAGGGGAGGTCGAACTGCGGGTGCAGCCCCGCCACGATGTGGACCTCGGTGGCCCCCTCGGCGACGCACGTGGCCGCGCGCGCGTAGACGTCCTCGTGGGCCATCTCGTAGGCCCCGGGGTCGTTCGCCTTCTTCCCGAACGCGCAGAACGCGCACTCGGTCGCGCACACGTTCGTCGGCTCGATGTGCCGGTTGATGTTGTAGTAGACCTTGTCGCCGTGGAGCCGCTCGCGGACGAGGTCGGCCATCCGGCCCACCGCGAGCAGGTCGTCGTGGCGGTAGAGGCGCATGCCGTCGTCGAAGGAAAGGCGCTCGCCCGCGATCACCTTGAGGGCGACGTCTTGGAGGTCCTTCGGGGCGCGGAGGCGCCTGACGAGCGCGGCGTCGGGGCTCACGGGGCGGCCTCCTCGAGGATGTGGCTCGGCAGGATCTCGTACTGCGTGGTGCGGCGCCGGGGCTCGTAGCCCGCGTCGAGGATCAGTCGGTCCATCTCGTCGGGGGGGATGCGGTACGTCGTGCCGGCGGCCGACACCACGTTCTCCTCCATCATCGTGCCGCCCATGTCGTCGCAGCCGAACTCGAGCGCCATCTGGCCGATCTTCGGCCCCTGGGTGACCCACGACGCCTGGACGTGGTCGAAGTTGTCGAGGTAGAGGCGCCCCACGGCGAGGGTCTTCAGGTGCTCGTGGGCGCCCGACGACTTCGGCACCTTGCGCTCGAGGTTCGTGTTGGGCTTCTGGAACGGCCAGCAGATGAAGGCCGTGAAGCCGTGGGTCTCGTCCTGGAGCCGCCGCAGCCGGTCGAGGTGCTCGACGCGCTCGGAAAGCGTCTCGACGTGGCCGTACATCATGGTGGCCGACGTGCGCAGCCCCTGGCGGTGCGCCTCGCGCATGACGCCCAGCCACTCCTCCGTCGTCGCCTTGAGTGGCGCGATGATCTTGCGCACCCGGTCCACCAGGATCTCGGCCCCGCCGCCCGGGATGGAGCCGAGCCCCGCCGCCCGGAACCTCGCGATGATGTCCGCCACCGGCATCTTCCAGATCTCGGCGAAATGCGTGATCTCCGGGGGAGAGAACGCGTGCAGGTTGATCTCGGGGAAGCGCCCCTTCAGGTAGGAGAGGAGCCCCGTGTACCACTCGATCTGCAGGTCGGGATGGTGCCCGCCCTGGAGGAGGACCTGCCGCCCGCCCTGGGCCCGCAACTCCTCGACGCGCTGGCCCATCTGCTCGTAGGTCTGGACGTAGCCTTCCTGGTCGCCGGGCGCCCGGTAGAACGCGCAGAACGCACAGTACGTCACGCACACGTTGCTGTAGTTGACGTTGCGGTCCACGATGTAGGTGACGACGCGACCGGGGTTCTTCCGGTCGCGCACCGCGGTCGCGAGCGCCCCCAGCGTGAGCAGATCGCCCTTCTCGAGGAGCAACAGGCCGTCCTCGCGGGACAGCCGCTCCCCGGCCGCCGCCTTCTCGTACACCGCCTCGAGGGCCGGACTCGCCGTGATGGGCATCGACTCGCTCCTGGACCGGGCCCGAGTGTAGGGCCAGCCCCGGGGGGACCGTAATGCTGCGCGAATGAATGTGGGGGTCAACGCCATCGGCCGGCGCGGGCTCGCCTTCGGAGGCTCGTGCCTTCGCCTCCGGTCCGCAGCCCCTAGGGATGCGGACGAGCCCGCCACGCGGCGAGAGGAGGCGCGGCGTCTCGTCGAGGTATCGGGGTCCAGATACGATCTCCTCGCCGCCGCAGGTCATTCCCTGGCCTATGGTTACGTGATCGGGCCTTGCGCGAGCCTGCGAAACCGAGCCCGATGGGTCGGGGGCGCATCACCCCCGCATCGGCGACGCCCGCTGAGGCGACGGACGCCGTTTCTCTTTGCGAATCGACCGGGTACACCGGCCGGGGGGTACCCTCTCGGGCCCATGGACCTCGCCGTCACCACCCTCGTCGTGAGCCCGTTCCAGCAGAACTGCCGCCTGATCATGGATCGGGCGAGCGGCGAGGCCGTGGTCATCGACCCGGGGGACGACGCGCCCCGGATCCTCAAGGCCATCCGGGCCTCGGGCGCCAAGGTGAAGGCCCTTCTCGCCACCCACGCGCACCTCGACCACACGGGGGCCGTGGCGCCGCTGCGCGACGCGCTGCACGTGCCCTTCGGCCTCCACCGCGCCGACCGGGCCATCCTGGCGCTCATGACCGAGCACGGGGAGGTGTTCGGCATGGACGGCCTCCGGGTGCCGACCATCGACCTGGACCTCGCCGAGGTGGACACGATCCCGTTCGGTGCAGGGGTGATCCGGGTCGTCAAGACCCCCGGCCACACGCCGGGCGGCTGCACCTTCCTCTTCGGCGAGACCGGCCGCACGGGCCTCTTCGGCGACAGCCTCTTCCATCTGAGCGTCGGCCGCACCGACCTCGGCGGCGACCCGATCGTCTACGCGAAGACGATCCGCGACGTGATCCTGCCGATGCCCGACGACACGACGGTGCACTCGGGCCACGGCCCGTCGTCGACGATGGCCGTCGAGCGGCGGGACAACCCGTTCCTGAACGGCCAACTCGACATGGACTGCCCGGACCTGCCGATGTGATCGGCGGGGGGGCGCGTCAGTCCGACAGCAGGCGCATGACGAGCTTGCGCAGCCCGGCGGCGACACGGGCGACGGCCGCGGGGTCGGGCGATGCCCCCGGAGCCTCCTGTGCCGAGGCGCCGGTCGCGGTGAGGCCGATGGCGGGCACGGACAGCGTCCCGAAGATCGCGTGATCGCCGGACTCGGTCCCCGCGGTCTCCTCTGAGGCCCGCGCCACGTGCAGCCCCGTGCCGTCGAAGGCCGCGTCGGCCCGCGCGGCAAGGTCGGGCGCCTGCGCGCGGCCGAGCACGGACACCGCGTCCTCGCGGACGCGACCCACCCGATCGACGTGCACGACGGCCTTCACGTCGTAGCGCTCGAGCAGCGCGGGCGCGAGCGCGCGGGAGCCCAGGAAGCCCTGCTCGGAGCCGTCGAGGAAGCAGACGACCAGCCCCGGCTTCGGCGTGGGCCCCGGGGACACGTCGACCGCGAGGCCCTCCAGGGCGGCCCGCACGCACGCGACGCCGCTGGCCCCGTCGAGCGCGTCGTAGGACGCCGACACGACCACGACGGGGGGGCGGACGCCCTCGGGGGCCGGGGGAATCCGCCCGTACACGACGTTCGTCCCGCCCTTGCCCGCGGCCCATGTCGCCCGCTCGCGGCCGAACTTCACGGCGAAGTCCACGGCCGTGACCGCAGGCGCGCGGTCGAGGCGGTCGTAGGCCGCATCCTCGAGGAGCAGCACCGGCAGGGGGAGCACGCCGGGGCCGGGCCCCGCGACCGTGCGCGCGCGGCGGGCGGAGATCCACGCGCGCAGATCGGGACGCGGCCTCGGCTTCCCGTCCGGCCCGGGCTTGCCGAGCTCGGCCTCCGCGGTGGGCGTGAGGTCGTTCGGGGCGTCGAGGAAGGGCGCGAGACCCTCGCGGGCCGCGGCCGACGGGATGACGAACAGGGCCGTGGGGCTTGCCGTCGCCAGCTGTCGGAAGAAGCGCGCGAGCCCCTCGGGGGAGGTGTTCGGGACGCGGCCCGGCAGCGGCACGCCTTCAGCCGTGCCGAACGGCAGGGGCGTTCCCAGGTCCCGCTCCGCGGCGTTGAACAGCGGCCGGAACGCGTCGTGGAGCACCTCGGTGCCGTTCGCCGTCGTGAGGATCAGGTCCCGCTTCGAGACCAGGTCCGCGACGCCGAGCGGGAACTCCGTGGGCACGTCGAGCCTCACGAGACCGGCCGCGGCGAGGCGGTGCTCGAGCTCCTCGAGCCGCGCGGCAGGAAACGGGGCGGCGGGAACCGCGGGGGAAGGAGGGGGCGCGGGGGAGGGCGGGGGGGACGGCATCGGCGCGGGGGCATGCGCCGGCGCGGGAACGTCGGCCCCCACGCTGGAACGCGCGGTCTCGAACGGCGGAAGAGCGGCGTCGGACGGCGCGGCGGGCAGCACGCGCACCTCCGCGCAGAGGCCAGGGTCCGTGTCGAGGGCGGGGATCGCGCGGAGGACCTCGAAGCCCGGGTCCAACGAGATCCGGCGCGGCGTCGTGGGCACGGTCGCCAGGAGGTGGCCGCCCGTCTCCCCGACCCGCACCTTCCCCGCGGCCTGTCCATCCACCTCCGCGGCCAGGTCGATCGCCGGCCACGGGGCCTCGCCCGCGCCCAGGTCCACCATGACCTCGGCCCGCACGTTCCAGCCCTTGCCGTCCGCCGCAGGCCACGCCATCGCGTTCGCGATTCGGAGGTGGGGCAGCCCCGTCCGCTCGAGGAAGGGCCGGGCCCACTCCCCGTCGAGGGCCGCGAGCCACTCGGCCCAGCCCACGCCTTCTCCCAGGTGATCGGCAGCGAATCGGCGCACCCGGGCGAAGAACTCTGCGTCTCCGAGTCGCCTGCGCAGCATGTGGAAGACGAGGGCGCCCTTCGCGGCGGTGGGGACGGCGGCCGGCTCTCCGGGATCGCCCCGGAAGGCTCGGACCGGCACCTCCTTCACTCCGGTGAGGACGAGGAGGGGCTCGGCCGCGAGGAAGGACCGCCGGTACTCGCGGGCCGCCTCCTGCGACCCGAGCTCCCGGGACATGGAGTCGCCGAAGTAGCCGATCGCCGGGACCGACCAGTCCCCGTCGGCCGGCGACACGCAGACCCCGTCGCCGAACCACCCTCGGACGTAGAAGGGCGCGAGCACCTCCGCCACGACCCGGGCTCCCGAAGCCCTCGCGGCGCCGGTCGTAGAGGCGAGGGTGCGCTGCCCGATCCAGGCGACCGACGGCCCGCCGACGCGTTCGGGCCCGATCCCCTCCACCACGTCGAACTTCGGGTACGGGTAGGTGCCGAGATAGGCCTCGTAGCGGTTCACCAGCTCCGCGGCCGCGTCGAGCCACACCGGGGCGTCGGCGGCATGCGCGGGCAGGAACCACGTGGACACCTGGATCCCCTGCACCTCCCGCGTCGCGGTCACGTACGGCGCCGCGAACAGGGCGCAGCCCTCCGTCGGGATCACCGCACGCGCCACGACCCGGTTCCACACGGCACCCAGCGCGTCGCCGGGATCCGCGGCGAGCGGCGCGATGCGCTCGCCGCCGGTCCACGTCTTCGCCGTCGTCACGCTCGAGCGCTCGGGGAGGCCGCCCTGCGTCACCGCGACGAACGGGGCCGGCACCCACGCGTCGATGTCGAAGCGCGCGGGGCCGTCGTGCGCCGTCGTGGGGTACCACCCGCTCGCGCCCGTGAGCCGGATGTCGGCCTCGGAGATCCGGCCCCGATGCGGGTCGTCCGGCACCTCGATCATCGTCCCCGCGTAGCGGATCTCGACCTGGTGAACGCCCTCGGGCAGCGACGCGGTGAAGGGGGTGAGATTCCCCGCGCGGTCGCCGCGCCGCGGCGCGACCGCGCCCGAGCCCTCCGCGACATCCAGGAACGTCATCGACACCGCGTCGATCCCCGCCCACAGCGAGAACGTGAAGGTCCCGCCGGCGGACGCGTCGAGGTCCACCACGTCGCGCGCGACGATCCGGGACGTCGCCGGCTCGAAGCGGGCCTCGATCCGGTGGTGGACGATCCGCGGGCCCGCGGCGGGCGGGGCGGCGGGTTCGTCCGCCCGTGCGGGAGCGGCGGGGGCGCCGAGGAGAGCGCAGCCGGCCAGGAAGAGGATGGGGGCGCGGGGGCAGGGGACGAGGCGCATGGCCCGAGTTTACGGTCCCGACCCCGGCCGCGTCCCGGCAGCGGGCCGCGTCCGCGGGGGGGAGCGTTGTCGGGATCGGGGCCTCTCGCGGGTTGAATGGGGGCCCATGGGCTCCAAGCACCAAGGTCCCCGCGAGGAGGTCCTCGCCCTCGACGTGTTCATCAAGCTGATGCGCGCGTCCGAGTCGGTGGCGGACCGGATCCACCACGAGGTGGCCGCGTCGGGACTGACGGTCTCCCAGTTCGGGGTGCTCGAGGCCCTGCTCCACCTGGGGCCTCTCTGCCAGAAGGAGCTCGGGAAGAAGCTCCTGCGCAGCGGCGGCAACATCACGATGGTCGTCCGCAACCTCGAGCGCCGCGGGCTCGTCAAGCGCGTCCGGTCGCCCGCGAACCGCCGGTTCGTCACCGTCTCCCTGACCGAGGAAGGCCGTCGCCTCATCCGCCGCCTGTTCCCCGTCCACGTCCGCGCCGTGGTCCGCGAGATGGGGGTCCTGTCCACGCCGGAGCTCGAGCGCTTCGCCGACCTGTGCAGGCGGATCGGGGTCGTCCGGCCCCCGCCGCCCCCGGAATCCGCGTAGGCTCCGCAGCCGGTGCCCGGGGTACCCTCCCCGATCGGCCGCCGTCTCCCGGGTTGGTTGCGCGACCCACGCTTCAATGTTAAAACGTTCGGGCCTCGGTCGTCCCGACGCGAGGCGTCGGAGGTCTCCATGCTGTCCCGTCGCAAGATCCTGAAGGACGCCGCCGCGGTCGCCGCGGCCGGCGCCGTCCTGCCCGCGGCCACCGCCTGCACGATGGGGGGGCGCGGGGGCGATCGCCCCGCCGCGATCCTCCCCGAGACGTCGGCTCCCGCCTCGAAGGGAGGCTCCATGCCCACGGCCCCGCTCGTCGTCCGCCCGTCCCTCGAGCGCGGCCACGCGAACCACGGCTGGCTCGACACGCGCCACACGTTCTCGTTCGCGAGCTACTACGACCCGCGCCACATGGGCTTCCGCGGCCTCCGCGTGATCAACGAGGACCACATCGCGGGAGGCGAGGGCTTCCCCATGCACCCGCACCGCGACATGGAGATCGTCACGTACGTCCTCGCGGGCGCGCTCGAGCACAAGGACAGCCTCGGCAACGGCGGCGTGATCCGCCCCGGCGAGGTCCAGCGCATGAGCGCGGGCACCGGCATCCGCCACAGCGAGTTCAACCCCTCGCGGCGCGACGACGTGCACCTGCTCCAGATCTGGATCGAGCCCGACGTGCGCGGCGTGACGCCCGGCTACGCCCAGACCGTGTTCCCCGCGCCCGACCGCACGGGGCGCCTGCGTCTCGTGGCGTCGCCCGACGGCCGCGAGGGCAGCCTCCCGATCCGCACGGACACGAACCTCTACGCGTCGATCCTCGAGCCGGGGACCGCGCTCGCGTACGCGAACGCGACGGGCCGCCACGCATGGCTGCAGGTCGCGCGCGGCCGCCTGCGCGTGAACGGCAAGACGCTCGTCGCCGGCGACGGCGCGGCGGTCTCCTCCGCGGGCGCGATCGAGATGGCCGCGCTCGACCCGAGCGAGATCCTGCTGTTCGACCTCGCCTGAGGGCGCGAACGGGTCCTGGAATGGGGGGGCGACGGGGGCCAGCCCCCGCCGCCCCCCTCCTCCCCCGCAAGCCGCCGCCTCCCGCTCCGTTCGCCGCCCCGGCGCGCCTCGCGGGCTAGACTTGGGGCCTTCCGGAGTCCTCCCGAAAGGAGATCCCCATGTCCGTCGCGAAGGTGATCGAGATCTCGTCCATCTCCAAGAAGTCGTTCGAGGACGCGATCGCGCACGGCATCGCCCGCGCCGCGAAGACCGTCGAGAACATCGAAGGCGCGTGGATCCAGGAGCAGAAGGTCAAGGTCAAGGACGGCAAGGTCGTCGAGTACCGCGTCAACATGAAGGTCACCTTCGTCCTGAATTGAGGACGCGAGGGACTCCCCATCGGGGGAGTGCGGGCTGCTCGCTGAGCCCCGTGCCGCGCGGCGGCTCGCCCAGGTGTCGGGCACTGGACACGATGGGCT
>CAZJJQ010000030.1:0-16255 GCA_964546345.1 uncultured Planctomycetales bacterium | reverse complement strand
GGCGTCGCCGCCCCGTTCGCACCGACGGCCCGCGCCGGCGCCGAGGAGGTGCTGCGCCGCCTGGGGGTCCCCGCGTCGTACGTGCTCGCCGTGGGGCGCGACGAGCCGCGCAAGGCGATGCCCGCCGCCGTCGCCGCGTGGCGCGCGGCCGTAGACGGGCTCGGCGCGCGGGGCCTCTCGCTCGTGATCGTGGGCGCGGGGGCGGAACGGCTGCGGAAGGGGGGGGCGGCGGGGGCCGGGACCCTCGCGTTCGAGCGCGTGGACGATGCCGAGCTCGCCGCGCTCTACGCCGCCGCGCGGTTCACGCTCGTCCCCTCCCTCGACGAGGGCTTCTCCCTTCCCGTCGCCGAGAGCCTCGCCTGCGGTACCCCGGTGATCGCGAGCGACCTCCCCGCACACCGCGCGCTCGTCGCCGACGGGGCGCGGGGGGTGCTCCTGGTGCCGCCCCCCACGCGCGAGGGGGGCTCCTTCGCCTGGCCGGGCGCGGCGGCGGCCCTCCTCGGACCGCGTCCCCCGTCCCCCGCCGCCCCCTCGAGCACCTGGGACTCCGCCGCCTCCGCCGTGGCGGCGCGCCTGTGAACGTGCCGCCAGGGTCCGACGCCCGCGTGTCGTCAGTCGTCGGGTCGTTCCAGGCGCGCGGCGCCATGGCGTGCGGCGACCGCGAGGTCCGGAACCGCCGCCGCCGCGAGGCGCAGCCGCCGCGCGAGCTCGGCCGCGTCGGGTGCCGTCAGGGTCAGGTGTCCCAGCTTGCGGGCGGGGCGTGCCGCCTTCTCGTAGTGGTGCAGGTGGGCGCCAGGGATCCGCAGGAGGGTCCGGACATCCGGCACCCGTCCGAGCAGGTTCAGCATCGCGGACGCCCCTCGTGCGTCGGTGCGTCCGAGCGGCCAGCCCAGTCCCGCGCGCAGGTGGTTCTCGAACTGGCTCGTCTCGGCGCCCTCGATCGTCACGTGCCCGGAGTTGTGGACCCGCGGCGCCATCTCGTTCGCCATCCAGCCGGATCCCGTGTCGAACAGCTCCAGCGCCAGCACGCCCACGTACCCGAGATGCTCGAGGAGCCGCCGCACGGCGGCCCGCACGTCGTCATCGAGGGATCGCGGCACCTCGGGGGCGGGGCAGAGGGTCAGGCGGAGCACCCCTTCCTGGTGGAAGTTCTCGACCAGCGGGTAGAAGGCGACGCTCCCGTCCGCCCCGCGCACGGCGACCAGGCTCAGCTCGCGGCGGAAGCGGACGAGCTCCTCGACGAGCAGCGGAAACGGAGCGAGACGGGCCCAGGTGGCGTCGTCCACGGGGCCCGACAGGAACGCCTGCCCGCGCCCGTCGAACCCGCCGTAGCGGGTCTTGACGACCGCCGCCCCCCCGAGCTCGGCGACGGCGCGATCGAGGTCGGCCCGGTCCACCACCGCCCGGTGGCGCGGCACCGGGATCCCGACGCGGGCGAACAGGGCCTTCTCGCGCAGCCGATCCCGCCCCTCCGCGAGCGCCGCGGGGCTCGGCCAGACGGGCCGCGAGGCGGCGATGCGCTCGAGGGCGGCCGGGGGCACGTTCTCGAACTCGAAGGTGACCGCCTCCACCCGCTCGCACAGCCGGTCGAGCAGGGCGGGCTCGTCGTAGGCGCCACGCCAGACCTCGGCGACGGTCTCCGCCGGCGATGCCTCCCCGGGATCGATCGCGATCACGCCGATGCCGAGGGGGCGCGCCGCGAGCGCGAGCATCCGCCCGAGCTGCCCCGCGCCGAGGACGCCGATCCGGACCTCGCCTTTCATCGCATCCTCCGCTTCGGTCTCAGGCGCCCGGCGCGGACGGCGCCTCGCGCGGATCGGCGAACGCACGAACCTGGGCGGCCTTCGCGGCCCGCCGCGCGCGGAGGGCCTCCCGCAACGCCGGGCGCGAGGCGGCGAGGAGCTGGGCCGCGAGGATTCCTGCGTTCGTCGCGCCGGCGCGTCCGATGGCGAGGGTGCCCACGGGGATCCCCGCCGGCATCTGGACGATCGAGAGCAGCGCGTCGAGGCCTCCCAGGCTCCCGATCTCGATGGGGACCCCGAGCACGGGGAGCAACGTCTGGGCGGCGAGCATGCCCGGGAGGTGGGCGGCCCCTCCGGCGCCCGCGATGAGCACCTCGAAGCCGCGTTCCTCGGCCGCCGCGGCGTAGGCGGCAAGATCCGTGGGGGTCCGGTGCGCGGACACGACCCGGGGCTCGAAGGGGATGCCCAGCTCCTCGAGGACCTCGGCCGCGTGGCGGAGCGTCGGCCAGTCGCTCGTCGAGCCCATGGCGATCCCCACCAGCGGCCGGGAGGGGGCCCCGGCGGAGGCGCCGGGGACGTTCGATGCGTTCATGGGCGGCTCCTCCGACCCCGGCGCGGAGCCGGGGCGGCCTTCGACGGTGCCGTCGGGCCCCCGACGACGAGGGAGATCAGGTCGCGAGCGGTGCGGTGCCGCTCGATCGGGTGGCGCAGCGGGAGGTCGGCGTCCACCGTGTAGCGGTTGCGGCGCCCCTCGCGCGCGACGCGGAGGTAGCCCGCCGCGGACAGGTCCTGGACGAGGCGTACGACGGCGCGTTCGGTCACGCCGACGCGGGCGGCGACGTCCCGGTGGCGCGCGAGCGGGTCCTGCGCGAGCACGAACAGCACGTGGGCGTGGTTCGTCAGGAACGTCCACCCCGCGGGGGGGAGGGGCGCGGGCGGGGGGCTGCCGCGACGGTGGGGCATGGTCGGAGTATGCAGGAGTTGAGATACATGACAAGATTTTCATATATGGAGGCGCCGGCCCGGGAGCGCCCGAAGTCCACGTCCGCGAGTCCGCGGGTCGTGTATCGTCCGGGCGGGCCGAAACGAGCCCGGGAGGACGCATGCTGCGGCGGGGCGACGAGCGCGAAGGCCGCTGGACGCTCGGGGAGGGCCTCCGGGTCGCAGCGGGCGTGCTCCTGCGGCGTCTGCCGGCGGCCATCGCCCTCTGGGCGTTGTTCCTGCTCGGGGTGAGGTCCTATATGGGGCTCGTGAGCCCCGGCGGCGACACGGACCCGCTCGCGATGGAGCGCTTCCGCGGCCGATCCCTGTCGCCGGGGCTCGGCGGCGCATTCGTGATGGGGTGCGGGGTCGGCTGGATCCTCGTCCGCCAGCTCGTGGACCGGGTGCACTTCACGGGGGCGGCGCTGCGGGGCCTGGCCGTGGGGGCGGCCGCCGCGTCGATCTTCGCCGCGACCTGGGCCGTGTCGTGGACCCTCCCCGCGACCGCCATGGCGTATGTGCTCGTGCTCGGCGCGGTGGGGGTGCTGATGGCCTCCGTCCTCGTGGTGGTGGGCACCTGGGGCGAGTGAGCCGGGGCGGGCGGGCCGGGACGCGGGCGGTCGGGGGGTAGCGGCCTCCCTCCCCCGCCACCCCCACCCTCCTCGACGGGGCGTGCCTTCGTCCCGCGCTTCGCCTACCATGTGGGGGACCGCCTCCCGCGCCCCGGTCCCGTGGAGTCCTCCCATGCGTCGCCTCGCCGCCCTCGTCCTCGCGCTCGCGTTCGTCTCCACCGTGGCCATCGCCGGCGACGGCGGCTGCCCGGCCGGCGGAGACGGTGGCGGCAAGGGCGGCGGCTGCCCGATGGGCGGGGACAAGGGGGGCGAGAAGAGCGGCGGCTGCCCCATGGGGGGGGAGAAGACGGCGGGCGAGAAGACCGACTGCCCGAACGCGTGCCCCCTCGCGCAGGAAGCGTCCTCGCACCGCTCGACGGGGGAGGAAGCGGTCTTCGCCTCGAAGACGATCCGCGCCGAGTACGTGAAGGGGCTCTCCAAGGCGATCGCCGACCTGTAGGCGTTCGCTCGTTCCGGATCGGCCCGAGCCCGGGGCGCTGCCCTCCCGCGCCCCGCGCGTCCCGAGGAGCACGCCGATGATGCGGTCCGCCGTCCCGTTCGTGGCCCTGCTGGTCGCCTCCGTCGCGGGCGTCGCGTCGATCGCGCGCGCGGGAGACGGCGACAAGCCCGCCGCGCCCCCGACCGTCGAGGCGGCGCTCCGGCTGGCCGCCGACGGGAAGTTCTCGGACGCCCTCGATGCGGCGAAGGCCGTCCCCGAGGAGGCGCCCACGTACCTGAAGGCGCGGTACCTCGTCGGCGAGATGGAGCTGCTCCTCGGCGACGCGACCTCCGCCAAGGAGGCGTTCGAGGTCGTGGTCGGGAAGAAGCCCACCGCGGCGGCGCTCGCGGGCGTCGGGCGCGCTCTGCTCGCGTCCGGCGATCCCGCGGGGGCCGTGGCCCCGCTCGAGAAGGCGGTGGCCGCCGACGCGAAGTCCGCGCGCTACCGAGCCTGGCTCGGGATCGCGAGGGTGCGGTCGGAGGCGACGCTCGAGGGGCGCAAGGACCTCGAGGCCGCCGCGAAGCTCGATCCGGCGGACGTGGAGGTGGCGCGCGCCATGGTCGAGGACCGCCTCCTGGCCGACGACGGCGCCGGCGCGGAGAAGGCGGTGGCGGCGCTCGTGAAGGCCAAGAAGGACCACCCGTTCGGCCCGTTCCTGCGGGGCCTGATCCTCGACAGGACCGGGAAGTTCGACGAGGCCATCGCCGCCTACCAGAAGGCCATCGCGCTGGACCCCGGCTTCCTCGACGCCCGCCGCAACCTCGCGATCGTCTGCGTGACGCAGAACCCCGGCTACAAGGACGAGAAGCGCACGAAGATCGCGCTCGAGCAGCTGGCGGCCTACGTGAAGCTGGGGGGCCGCGAGCCGTCGCTCAAGCGGCTCGCCGAGGAGCTGCCGGGCTACCTGAAGGGCGGCACGACCCCGCCCGGCGGCGGGGAGCCGGGACATCCGGGGAAGTAGGGGGCGGCGCGCGCGGGCGCGCGGCGCGGTAGATTCGCTGGGCCACCGCCCTCCCGGAGACCGCCGCCATGGGAACCCGTGACCCCCGCGTGGACGCGTACGTCGAGGAGGCCGCCGAGTTCGCGAGGCCGATCCTGCGGCATCTGCGCGAGATCGTGCACGCCGCCTGTCCCGAGGCCGTCGAGACCATCAAGTGGGGGCATCCGCAGTTCGAGTACAAGGGCCCGTTCTGCGGCATGGCGGCCTTCAAGGCCCACGCGGCCTTCGGGTTCTGGAAGCAGTCCCTGGTGGTGCCGGACGAGGAGAAGGCGAAGGAGGCGTTCGGCTCCTTCGGACGGCTCACGGCGGTCGGCGACCTCCCGTCGAAGCCCGTGCTCGTGCGCTACCTGAAGAAGGCGATGGACCTGAACGAAAAGGGCATCAAGGCCGTGCGGAGGAAGACGGGGCCCAAGCCGCCGGTACGGACGCCCAAGGAGCTGACGGCCGCGCTCGCCAAGGACGCGAAGGCGCGCGCGACCTGGGACGGGTTCAGCCCGAGCCACCGTCGCGAGTACGCCGAGTGGATCGCCGAGGCGAAGGGGGCCGACACGAAGCAGCGGAGGCTGGAGACCACGATGACGTGGCTGCGCGAGGGCAAGTCGAGGAACTGGAAGTACCAGCGTTGCTAGCCGGCCCGACGGAGGGCGTGGGCGCGGCGGGGTAGCATGCCCCCGCCGCCCCCAGGATTCCCCCATGAGGTGCTCGCCCCCGTCCCTCGTCCGCGCCGCGCTCGTGGGGCTCGTGCTCGCGCTCGGCGCGACGGCGCTCGACGCGGGCGAGTCGCCCGGCCGCCTCCGCCTCGGCAAGCCGCATCGGATGAAGGTCACGCACACGACGCGGGTGAAGGTGGATGCGGGGACCGCACGCCTGATCGTCTGGCACGCGGCGCCCCTCCGGCGGGAGTGGCCCGGGCTCGACGGGCCCCTCGGCGCGACGGAGGTGAGCTTCCGCCCGGCCGCGGCCCGGGAGGCGGCCACGCGCTCGGAGGGAGGGCTCGCGTGGAAGTGGGAGCTCGCCGAGCCCGCCGCGGGGGAGATGGACTTCGTCTCCACCTTCGAGCTGACCTCGTTCGATCGCGAGCTCAAGACGACCGGCCTCGTCGTGAAGTGGGCGGATCTCCCGGCCCACGAGGCCGAGGTGATGAAGGGCCTCCCGGCCCTGCCCACGCCCAACGAGCGCATCCGCGAGGCCGCCGCGGAGATCCGGAGGAAGTCGAAGGACGTCGTCGCCGCCCTCGAGGCGTGCGCGGCGTGGGTGAGCCGCAGCATCGCGTACGCGCCCGGGGCCTCGTACGCCAGTGACGACCTCGACGCGATCTGCCGGGGCGCGGGGGGCCACTGCGGGCACCGGGCCACGGTCTACCTCGCGCTGTGCAAGGCCCTCGGCATCCCCGCGCGCCGCGTGATCGGGTACGCGTTCCTCAACGGCCCGCCGGGCGGCGCCGGCACCGACGACGGCAACCGCCACGTGTGGGTGCAGGTGAGCCTGCCGACGCTCGGCTGGGTCGAGGTCGAGCCCGCGCCCCACGGGAGCCCGTTCGCCATCGCCTACCCGTTCGTGATGGGGCCCTTCGATCTCCAGTCGCGCTTCCTCGACTCCGCCTCGAAGGACGGCGCGCCGAGCGCCCGCCTCGTCTCGGACACGCTGCGCATGGAGGAGCGCAAGTAGCGCGTGGCCCGCCCGTGAGACACAGCCGCAAGAGCCTGGGGTTCCTCGCGCTGCTCTCGAGCCTGGGCGCGCTCGGCGCACCGCGGGCCGTCGGTGATCCGGAGCCGCGCGTGATCACGATCGACGCCGACGACGTGGTGGTCACCTCGAACACGGCGGTGAGGCCGGGCGCCTATCGGGTGATCGACTCGAACGGCGACGGCGTGATCCATGTGCGGGGGAAGGGCACCCGGCTCGACCTGACGGGAGTCGTCCTCGACGGTGCGCCCGAAGGGGCGGATCCCTCGGCGTTCGCCGGGATCGGGATCTCCGTGGAGGGCACGGAGGGGTGCACGATCGTCGGGGGGAGCGCGCGGGGCTTCCACGTGGGGCTGAGGGCCCGAGGGTGCCGGGGGCTCGCCGTCACCGGCTTCGACGGATCGGGGAACCGCCGCGACCGGCTGAAGAGCACGCCCGAGGCGGAGGACGCCGACGACTGGCTGTGGCCCCACGAGAACGACGCGGGGCAGTGGGAGGCCCGCTACGGCGCGGCGATCTCGCTCGCGGACTGCGAAGATGCCGAGGTGGCGTTCTCCAGGGCCCGCCACGGCCAGAACGGCCTGCTCCTCTCGCGGTGCGACCGCTGCCGGGTCGTCGGCAACGACTTCTCCTTCCACTCCGGCTGGGGGATCGCCCTCTGGCGCACGTCGCACGGCCGGTTCGTCGCGAACCGCTGCGACTTCTGCGTGCGGGGCTACTCGCACGGCGTGTACGCGCGCGGGCAGGACTCGGCGGGGTTCCTCGTGTTCGAGCAGTGCTCGGACAACCTGTTCGCGTCGAACTCGGCGACGCACTCCGGCGACGGCTTCTTCCTCTACGCGGGGAACGAGACCCTGAAGACCACCGGGAAGGGGGGATGCAACCGGAACCGGGTCGTGTGCAACGACTTCTCGCACGCCGTGGCGAACGGCATCGAGGCCACGTTCTCCGACGGCAACGTCTTCGACGAGAACGGGCTCGACGACTGCGACCACGGGGTCTGGGCCGGGTACTCGACGAACACCACGATCGCCCGGAACCGGATGCGGGGGTGCGCGCACGGCGTCTCCATCGAGCACGGGAACGGCAACCGCATCACGAACAACGACCTCCGGGGGTGCGGCGTCGGCGTGCACCTCTGGTGGGACCCGGACGAGGACCTCCTCGCGTCGGCGTTCGGCAGGGAGCATCCCGGCGCGCCGTCGGGAAGGAACGTGGTCACGCTCAACCGCTTCACGGGCTGCACGACCGCCCTGCGGCTCGACGGCGACGATGCCTGCGTCGTCGCCGGCAACCGCTTCGACGACTCGGGGGTCTCGCTCCACGTCTCGGGAGAGCGGGGCGCGCCCAGCGTCTACGCCAACGGGTTCGGCCCTCCCAGGGCTGCGGACGGCGTCGCCGTCCGGAGCGACGCGAAGGCTCCCTGGAGGCTCGGGCTCAATGCGTGGTCCCCGTCTCCGCAGCGACTCGCCGGCTCGGTGGCGCCGGCGGAGCCTCGCGGTGACGGGATTCCGGAGCCGGGAACGCCGCCCATCGTGGACCTCCCGCCCGTGCCGGAGGGCCTCGCGCCCGCGACGGCCCCGTTCGGCCGGCTCGATCGGGCGGCGATCTTCGTGGACGGGGCGGGACCGGTCGAACCCTTCGAGGTCCGCATCGTCGGGCCCGGGCCCGGAGCCGTCGGCGCCCCCACGATCCACGTGCGGGGGCCCGACGTGCCGTTCACCGCCGAGAGCCTCGATCCCGCGTTCGCGGTCGAGCCCGTCTCGGGGCGCGCGCCGGCGCGCCTCCGGCTCCGGCCCGCGGGTGGGACGCCGGCGCGTGCGTTCGCGCCGTACGCCGTCCGTGTGCGCGTCGGGGGCCAGGATCGGACCTTCCGTGGCTCGTGGTGGGCGCTGCCCTGGCGCGTGCGCTTCTTCACCTGGACGAAGGACCCGCGCGAGGACGCCGTCGCGTACGCGCGGCTCCTCGACGGCGTGGCGACGGACGAGGTGGAGATGCCCGAGCTCGACGGCGCCTGGCCCGGGAAGCCGACGGCGAAGGTGCGCGGCGACCGGTTCGCCACCCTCGCCGAGGCGAAGGGCCTCTTCGCCGCCGGTCGCCATCGCCTCCACGTCACGTCCGACGACGGCGTCCGCGTGCTCGTCGATGGACGCGTGGTGCTCGAGGACTGGACCTGGCACGGCCCGAAGGACGCCGACGTGGACGTGGACCTCGCCGAGGGCGAGCACACCCTCCGGGTGGAGCACTTCGAGCTGGACGGGTACGCCACGCTGCGCCTCCGTGTGGAGCCCGCGCCCGTCGCGAAGTGACGGACCGTCCGGTGGCGGGGCCCCGCGAGCAGGTGGATTCACGTCGTTTCGGACGGAACACGACGCATGTGATGCATCCGGCTCGACCGAGTCGCGCTCTCTACATGCTCGGACGGCGGATTCCCCGGGAGTTCGGTATCCCGTGCGCTCGGAGCGGGCTCTCCTTTCCTGCGGGGGCGTTCGGGCGCGGTCCACCGATCGGTGGGCGGCGTCGCGGGAGGCGTCGATGGTCGGGTTCCGTGCGGTCGCGAGTGCTCCTCGGTCCCGTGGCGGGCTCGTGCCCCTGGCGTGTGCGGTGCTGCTCGTGCTGTCGGCGGGGTGCGGAGGGGGCGGGAGTGGTGGAGGCGGAGGCGGCGGGGGCGCGGGTGTGCCGCCCATCGACGGCGGCGGCGACGGGGGCGGAGGCAGCCCGGGCGGCAACGGCGACGTGACCGAGCCCGTGCGCGTCCTCGCGACGGCCGGCCAGGCCGTCGCGTGGATGGACGCCGAGTACGCGACGTACGGACTCCTGGCGCCCCACGCGGTGGTCCGCGCGCAGGTCGTCGACCCCGACGGGGGGGCCGGCAAGCCTCGGCTGCTGGACGACACGCAGGTGAGCCTGTTCTACGAGCCCCTCGCCGACGAGACCGGATCGATCAACACGACGAGCCTCGGCAAGACGGACCTGTGGGCCCAGCCTCCGCAGCGCCTCTTCGGCGTGGAGCTCGCGCCCGGCCGCGGGATCTTCGGGCTCTCCATGCCCGCCGACGCCGCCGTGCCGGGCCGGCAGCCCCTCGCCTGGAGCCCCGCCGGCTGGTTCGTGGCGGACGGGATCCCGATCACGCCGCAAGACGACGCCGGCGTCGAGAACGAGCTGCCCCGCCTGCGGATCACGGCGGTCGATCGTGCGACGGGCCTCGACCTCGGGCACGCCGACGTGACGGTCCCGGTGTCGCGGGTGGCCGGCTGCGTCGTCTGCCACGCCACGGGCGCGCTCGCGGCCTCGGGATCGGCCACGACCTGGTCCGCCGCGACGGACCTCGAGCGCCAGTCGCGCGAGAACGTGCTCCTCCTCCACGACGCGAAGCACGCCACGGGCCTCTCCGGCGCGAAGCCGGCCGCGTGCGGCCTCTGCCACTTCACGAGGGCGAACGGCCTCACGGGCTGGGGCTCCGCGCCCGACACCGGCTGGATGCCCCTCTCCCGTGCGATCCACGGGGCGCACGGCCGGTCCCTCGGCCCCACCGGCGCGCCGGTCTTCCCCGTCGCGGGAACCGCCGCGGAGACCTGCGCACGCTGCCACGTCTCCTCCCACGCCTCGCGAGGGGCCATGGCGAAGAGCGGGCTCGACTGCACCGACTGCCACGGGACGGTGGCCGCGGTCGCCGGGACGACGCCGCTGGCGGCGGGCGGCAGCCGGGACGGCACGCGGGACGGCGCCCTGCGCCGCCCCTTCGCCGACGAGCCCCGCTGCGAGTCGTGCCACGTCGGGGATGCCGTGTCGCGCTCGGTGGCGCCGCAGCACGTCGTCGCCCCCGACGGCCTGCGACTCGCGCAGGCGTTCGCCTCGGGTGACCCGGCCGCGTCCCCGATCCGCCGCGACGGAACCCGCTTCGCCCCGGCGGCCGCGACGCCGTTCCACGAGGGCAAGGGGCACGGGGGCCTGCGCTGCGAGGCTTGCCACGGCGGCGCGCACGCGGAGTGGTCGCGGGACCGGGGCGAGGCGTTCGATGCCGCGCTCTCCACGCGCTACCAGGGCCACGCCGGGACGATGGTCGAGTGCTCGACGTGTCACCCGGCGGGCACCCTGGCGTTGACGACGCAGGGCCCGCACGGCATGCACAACGTCGGGGACGTGCGGTGGGCGGCCGGCGGGCATGCGGCGTTCCGCACCGCCGATCCCGCGTCCTGCGAGGCCTGCCACGGCAAGGACCTCGCGGGCACCGCGCTCTCCCGCGCCGCCACGGATCGCACCTACGAGCTGCCCGGACGCACCGTGACGATCCCGAAAGGCACGAACGTCGGCTGCGGGATGTGCCATGCCACCCACGACACGAGCCTCGCGTGGATCGCGGGCGCGCACGGGGCGGCGTACGACGCCGATCCCGCGGGGTGCCGGACCTGCCACGGGGCCACCCTCGGTGGCACGGCCCAGTCCACGACGGCCGTCGCGCGGTCCTACACGGTGAGCGGGAACACGTACGCCCTCCCGGCGGGAACCCAGGTCGCCTGCGCGACGTGTCACGTGACCCACGCCACCACGCTCGCGTGGGTGGACGGCGGCCACGGCGCCGGCTACACCGCCGATCCCGCGGACTGCGCGCTCTGCCACGGGGCCGACGGGAAGGGCTCCTCGATGTCCGTCGCCTCCGCGGCGCGCTCCTACACCGTGAACGGCAAGACCTTCTCGATCGCCTCGGGGGCGACGGTGAGCTGCGCCGAGTGCCACGTCCCGCACTCCACGGCCCTCGCGTGGGTGGACGGCGGGCACGGCACCGAGTACGCGTCCGACCCGGGAGGCTGCGCCACCTGCCATGGCGCCTCGGGGTCGGGCACCGTCCTCTCGAAGGCGGCCGCGGCGCGCTCCTACACCGTGAACGGCAAGACGTTCTCGATCGCCTCGGGGGCGACGGTGGGCTGCGCCACGTGCCACGTGCCCCACGCCACCACCAGCACGTACGTCACGGCCACCCACGGGCCCGCGTACGAGGCGTCGCCGGGCGACTGCACCTCCTGCCACGGCTCCGACCTGAAGGGCACGCTGCTCTCGAAGACCGCCGCGGCCCGCAGCTTCACCTACGGGAAGAAGACCACCACCTTCACCTCGGGCGAGACCGTCACGTGCGCCAAGTGCCACGTCGGGCATGCGACGACGTCGTCGTTCGTGAACGGGCACGACAGCCTCTACAAGAACGACAAGGTCTCGTGCCAGATGTGCCACGGGACGAGCCTGGCGGGCACCTCGTTCAGCGTCGCGGCCGCGGACCGCTCGTACTCCGTGAACGGGAAGACCGTGACCATCAAGCAGGGCGCGAAGGTCTCCTGCACCCTCTGCCACTCCAAACCGTAGGGCCGCCGGGCCCTGCTCCGGGCCAGGGCCGTCATGGCCGGGATCGGGGCCCTCTCCCGGCCGGTCCGCACTCGGGGCTCCCGTCAGACCGTGGTCGAGGCTCCGTCCCGAGCCCGCCGCAGTCCTTGCCACAGGACGAGCCCTGTGGCGACGGAGGCCACCAGCATCGCGGTGATCAGGCAGGCCGCGGTGAGCTTCTCGGTATGTCCGTCGCGGACCGCCAGCCAGCCCGCGCTCGCCCGCCATGCGAACACCAGCGACAGCAGGCCGGCCGTCACCAGCGCGGCCGTGCCGGCCCAGCGCTTCCCTCCGCGCAGGAGCAGGCCCCACGCGATGGACAGCGCGCCGAACGTGCCGCCGGAGAGGAGCGCCGTCGCGGCCTTCTCCGGGTTGGACAGGTAGCCGGCGATCCCGATGGCGATGAGGAAGGCGCCATAGCCGAGGATCCAGGTGCCGAGTCGTGCGGTCATCGTCGGGCTCCTCCGGGGTGTCGTGCGGGCGACCCCGTGAAGCCGCGAACCTAGCCGGACCGCAAGGCTCTGTCCCCGTCGCCGCCTCTGGAATCCAGGTCCGCTCGGCCGGTTCTCCGTTCCGCTTCCGTCCAACGACTCCGTGCCCCCGCCGCCCCCAGCATTCCTCCACCGGCTCGGCCCCCGCCGTTGCTCCCGTCGGGGTCGCTGCCGCAGGCCGTGAGCAGCACGGCGATCAGACAGCTCGCGGGAGAGAGTCGTCGAAGGGCTCGTGCGATGCAGGACATCGGGGGACTCCGCGGAGGGAGCGGATGCGAGGCGACGACGTTCCGGGGCACTCGAGCGCGGGGGCCCGGGGGGCGTACGACCTCCATTCCCGGCTCGCTCCGCGCAGGGGAGCTCCGGGGGCTTCCGTTGGATGCCGCCGAGGGGCCGGCGGAGTCGGATCGAACGGGGGAGGAAGAAGGTGTCGGTGCCGTTGCGGCGTTCCCCTCGTTGTCGGAGGCGCCCGTGCCCTCCGCTGCGCTCCCGTATCCCCGACCTATCGGGCCGCACCGGCCCGGACGGGCCCGAAGCGGGAGGGCGGCCACAGGACGTACGTCGCGGGGCCGATCACGTCGTCGAGGCGCACCGCGCCGAAGCTGCGGCTGTCCGTCGAGGCGTCGCGGTGATCCCCGAGCAGGTACACCTCGTCGGGTCCGAGCGTGACCGGCGCCGGCGCGGGGCCGGGGGGCGTGGCCCGCCCGCCCGGGTTCGCCTCCTCGGCCCCTCGAATGAGGTGGCGCTCGGCGCCTTCGCCCTCCCACGCCGCGTCGGGGCCGACCTCCGGGGCCGGGCTCGTGGGCAGGGCACGGCCGTTCACGAGCACGCGCCCCCCCGCGATCTCGACGCGTTCGCCCGGCAGGCCGATCACCCGCTTGATGTACGCCCGTCCGCCGTCGGCGTCGCGGCGGAACACCACGACGTCTCCGCGCCGGGGCGCACCCGCGCGGTAGGCGCGTTTGTCCACCAGCACCCGGTCGCCGCCCGGAAGGGAGGGGTCCATGCTGCCGCTGGCGACGAGGAACGCCTCCAGGCACCACGTCCGCAACACCACGGCGGCGCCGAGCGGGCACGCCAGGCTCACGAGCAGGAACAGCGCCACGAGCCCTGGTCGCCACAACGCGCGCGCGACCGGCCGTCCCCGCGCTCGGCGCGCCGTGCGGGCGGCGTCCACGAGCGCGACGAGGGCCGTCACGACCGCGAGCAGCAGGGAGCCGACGAGCAGGGCCAGCGCGCCTCTCGATGCCGGCAGCACCGCCGCGACGGCGGCGGCGGGCACGAAGAGGAGGGAGAGCAGGAAGAAGCCGAGGCCCCGCCGGTCCGCGCCCGCGTAGAGGTGGCCGAGGCCCGTGCAGGCGAGCGAGAGGAGCACGGCGACCGAGGGGCGGAGGGAGGGGGCGGCGGGGGCCGGGGGCGTCGAGGCGTCGAGGGGGGACATGGGCGCTCCGGATCAGGAGGCGGGGAAGAAGACGAGGAACAGGCCGGCGACGCGGGCGAGGAAGTAGGCCCCGCCCAGGGCGAGGGCCGTGGTCTCGAGCGCGCGACGGACCGCCGTCCGTTCGCGCGGGCGCGTCGGGCCCGACGCAGGGGAGGTCGCCGCGAGCACGCGGGCCGAGAAGCCCGCGGGCGCCGGGGCTTCCCTCCGGGCGCGGCGCCAGGCCCCTGCCTCGGGGCCGTCGAGGGGGTCGTCGGTCATGGGTGGGGCTCCAGGGAGGGGCGCAACGCGGCGCGCAACCGCTCGCGGGCGCGGGCGAGGCGGGATTTCACGGTGCCCTCGGGCACGTCCTCGATCTCCGCGACGGCGGCGAGCGGGAGTCCGTGCACGTCGGCGAGGAGATAGGCGAGTCGCTGGTCCACCGGCAGCTCGAGCAGCGCCGCGTCGAGCCGCCGCGCGATCGCGTCGTCGTCCGGGGCGACCGGCCTGGCGCAGGGCTCGGGGGCGGGCACGGGGGCCGGGCGTCGCCCCCGCAGGGCGTTGAGCGCGCGGTGGCGGACGATGGCGAGCAGCCACGTCGAGAACGACCCGCGGGCGGGGTCGAAGGTGGCCAAGCGCTGCCAGGCGGAGAGGAACGCCTCCTGGGCCACGTCCTCCCGGAGGGCGGCGTCGCGCAGGAGGAAGGCGAGGAGGCCGAACACCCGGCCCTGGTGCCGATCGACCAAGGCGCCGAACGCCTCGCGCGCACCCGCGCACGCGCGCCGCACGAGGGCCAGGTCGTCGTCCGCATCCAAGGGAGCGCCTCCGTGCACGTCCCCTCCCTACACGTCCGCCGGGGGCGAGGTTCCCCGGAATCGGGTCCCGGCCCCCGCCGCCCCCAACATTCCTCCACCGGATCGGCCCCCGCCGTTCGTCTCCCTCGCGGCTCCTTGAGGCTGTGCGGGACTAGGCATCACGCCGCCTCCCCCCCCGGCCGATAGGGTGCGGCGTGATCCAGAAGGAGGATCCCCTTCCGGCGGCCGCGCCGGCGTCCGTCTGGACGCCGCGGGCGAGGGTCGTCTACGAGCGGGTCCGCGGGCTCCTCGGCGGGTCGCGGCGGGAGGCCCTCGAGGAGGCCTGCCGCGGAGACTGGAAGCTGCACGCGGAGGTCGCGGCGCTGCTTGCGCGCGAGACGCACGCGTCCCTGCCGCCGGGGCCGCGGAACACCCCGACGCCCGAACGCGGCGGGCCGCTGCTGCCGGCGGACCTCGGGAAGGACGCCATCCCCGGATTCACCCTCGGGCGGCTGCTCGGCTTCGGCGGCGCGGGCGCCGTGTACGAGGCGGAGCAGGCGAGCCCGCGCCGGACCGTGGCGCTCAAGGTGTTCCGCTCGCCCGGCTCGGACGAGCGGCTGCGGCAGCGCATCGCCCACGAGGCCGAGGTGCTCGCGCGGCTCCAGCACCCCTGCGTGGCGCAGGTGTACGCGGTCCACGCCGGCTCGACCCTGGGCGGCGAGGTGCCGTGGATCGCGATGGAGCTGGTGGCGGGCACCCCGATCGACGCGTGGTGCCGCGAGCACGGCACGCGGCTGCGCGAGAAGGTGGAGCTCGTCGCGGCCGTCGCGGAGGGCATCGCGCACGCGCACGCGTCGGGCGTCGTGCACCGCGACCTCAAGCCCGGCAACGTGCTGGTGACGGAGGAGGGCGCGCCGAAGGTGGTGGACTTCGGCGTGGCACGGACCCTCGGGGAGGCGCCGGCCGTCGGCACGCTCCACACGCGCGACGGCGACCTGGTCGGCACCCTCTCGCACATGAGCCTCGAGCAGGTCGAGGGCGTCTCGGCGCACATCGACACGCGCACCGACGTCCACGCGCTCGGGGTGCTCGCCTTCGAGCTCATCGCAGGCCGGCTGCCCCGCGACCCGACGTGGAAGTCGCTCCCCGAGTGGGCCGAGGCGCTGCGTCGGCCTGCGCCGTCCCTGCAGGAGGTGGTGGCGGGCGTCCCCCTCGACCTCGCGCTGGTGGTGGCGAAGGCCCTCGAGCCCGAGCGCGACCGCCGGTACGCGACCGCCCAGGCGATGGCCGACGACCTGCGCCGGTTCCTGCGCGGCGAGCCCATCGTCGCGCGGGCGCCCACGCGGGGCTACCTGATGCGCTCCTTCGTGCGCCGCCACCGCGCGCTCGTGGGCGGCGTGCTCGCCACGCTGCTGGCGCTCGCGGGCGGCCTGGTCGTCTCCTTGCGGTTCGCGCTCGAGTCCGACGCGCAGCGCCGCCGCGCCGACCGCGAGTCGGACGAGGTGCGACGCGAGTCCTACCGGGCGCAGCTCGGCATCGCGGCGCAGGCGCTCGCCACCCGCGACGGCTTCGGCGCGCAGGCGGCGCTCGGACGGGCGCCGGCGGGGCTGCGCGCCTGGGAGTGGCAGTACCTCGAGGCGCAGGTGGATCGCTCCGCC